>NZ_JBEOWS010000138.1:0-23028 GCF_040296125.1 Streptomyces sp. NPDC002265
GTCACGCTCTGGCGTTCATCGAGCGGCTGGAGCGTCCGGAGCTGTACGGGGTGAACCCGGAGGTCGGCCACGAGCAGATGGCGGGGCTGAACTTCGCGCACGGGATCGCGCAGGCGCTGTGGGCGGGCAAGCTGTTCCACATCGATCTGAACGGGCAGTCGGGGATCAAGTACGACCAGGACCTGCGGTTCGGGGCGGGTGATCTGCGTTCGGCGTTCTGGCTGGTGGATCTGCTGGAGAGTGCGGGTTACGCGGGTCCGAAGCACTTCGACTTCAAGCCGCCGCGGACCGAGGACGTGGACGGGGTGTGGGCGTCGGCCGAGGGCTGCATGCGCAACTACCTGATCCTGAAGGAGCGTGCGCTGGCCTTCCGCGCGGACCCGCAGGTCCAGGAGGCGCTGCGGGCGGCGCGGCTGGACGAGCTGGCGCAGCCCACGGCCGCCGACGGTCTGCAGGCGCTGCTGGCCGACCGGGCGTCGTTCGAGGAGTTCGACGTCGACGCGGCCGCCGCGCGCGGGATGGCGTTCGAGCGCCTCGACCAGCTCGCCATGGACCACCTCCTCGGCACCCGCGGCTGAACACACGCGTGCCTGACGGCACGTACACACGGCTGAACACACGCACGCGTGTCTGTTCGCATGGCCTCGCCGTGACCGGCCCCCGCGCGGAATGACCCGGAATCATGCGGTCCACGACCTGATTCCGTGTCAACCTCCGTGCGGGGGTCGCATCGGGGCCGGTACGGCGCGACCCTGGTCGGTATGGCCATACCGCCCGTACCGCCACAGCCGCCCGAGCCGCCGGGCGGCGGATTCGGACCGCCTACCGTACCGACCGGCCGCGCTCACGGAGGCCACGAAGGGGGCTACGGCCCGCCGCCTGGAGGCGACAGCGGCTACGGCCCCCCGGGAGGCGACAGCGGGTACGGCCCGCCGCCCCAGGACCCGCGCGGGCCCGGGCGGCGTCGCAACCCCCTTCACCTGCTGCTCGCGGCGATCGTCGCCGTCGGGATCGTCGTCGCCGTCGTGGTCCTGACGACCTCTCGGAACGACGACTCGCCCGCACGGAAACCGGCCGGGGAGAGCAGCGCGAGCACCACTCCCGCGCCCTCCTTCAGCCTCCCGACCGAGCTGCCCAGCACCCTGCCCAGCGGGCTGCCGACCGCGCTGCCGACCGAGCTGCCGACCGAGCTTCCCACCGAACTGCCCAGCGACCTGGTGTCGTTGCTTCCGTCGCTGGCACCCTGACGGCGGGTGCGGACGGCCGTGGGTCAGATGCCCCGCGGCAGCCGCACGTAGGTCACCGTCGTCTCGATGCCGCTGTCGACCAGCCGGCCCTGCGCGTCGAAGGCGCCCGCGCCGTCCGTCATGCCGAAGTCGTTGTCGTTGATGAGGGCGAGCGTGTCGTGATCCACGCGCGCGACGCCTTCGATCTTCCCCGGTACGCCGGCGACCTTGCCCAGATCGACGACCAGCCGCTTGGCCGGCACCGGGACGCCCGCGGCCGCCGGATCGTCGAGCTGCTCCAGGGACGGCGACGTCGTGTCGTCGTCCCAGACGCTCCCGAGAATGTTCTCCCTGCGGTCCAGGCGGATCAGTTGCAGCCGGGCGGCCTTGTCGGTGCGCTCCTCGACCAGCAGCCGGTCCCCGCCGACGGCCACGACCGAGGAGATCTTGAGCTCGGCGGTGTCGTCCTCGCTCGGGTCGACCACGTTCACCGGGTCGAAGCGGTAGGCGTACTCGGCGGTGACCGCCCGCTTCTTGGTGGAGAAGCGCAGCAGCCGGGTGGTGCGCGAGGCGTCCCCGGCGTTCGCGTCCGGCAGGGACAGCGGGCTCTGCAAGGCCATCACCAGGTCGCCGCAGGGCAGTTGGGCGAGTCCCTCGAAGCCGCGGTTGATCTTCCGGTGCAGCAGCACGGCCGGCAGCGACTGGACCACCGGGTAGTCCGCACCGGGGAGTTCCAGCCCCTCGGGCACGTAGCGGACGAGCACCCTGCCACGCGCGGAGACATGGACGAGGGACGGACCGTACTCGTCGACCAGCCAGAAGCTGCCGTCCGCGGCGCGCACGATCCCCTCGGTGTCCAGCCCGTTCGGGTTGTAGGACAGGGGTGTCGTCGCGTTGTAGGAGTACGGAGCCTCGTCGCGACCCGCCAGGTTCGACAGGCCCGTCACCGGCTTCCCGGACGACGTGGTGAGCGCAATGGCGTCAAGCACCTTCACGGTGTCACCGGAGACCCGGATCTTCACGATCGCCGGGTCGAAGCCGGGGACCGGGAACGTGCGGCGCTTGGTGCCGCTCACCTTGATCTGGCCGTTGGGTCCACGGTCGGTGACCGTCCAGAACTCGCCCTTGCGGCCCGCCGGGTAGATGTCGCTCCCGATGCCGCCGAGGTCGACGCCACGGTCGTCGTCCACGGTCCCGGGCAGCAGCGCATTGCTGAACGCGCCGAGGGGAAGGTCTCCGAGCGTCGCCGTGCGGACGACGCGGGCGTCCTCGGAGGGCGCGCTCGCGGCCGGTCCGGCCGCCACGAGTGCGGCCAGTACCGCGAGGGGTACACCCGCCGCGACGGAACGGTGGACGCGGCGCCGGCCGGTGGCGAGCGGGGACATCGAGCCTCCTGAGGAGCGGGTTACGGAAAAGCCGTCAGATGTGGGGCGAGGTTGCCGGGTTGGGGTCGTACGGACCAAGTGTGCTGACAGCGGACAGAGTTGGGTTTCCGGTCGAACGCCGAACGACTGACCGGTGAACGCCGGACGTCGGCCGCTCGGCGGACCGGCGCCGGGCCGAGCAGGGGGCCCTGCTCCCTTGGCGGGGGCATGTGTGTGGAGGGCCGTCGCCGAGGGCGGGCGGGTCCGCCGGGGGTGCGTTCGCGGTGACGGTCGGATCCGTCCGGAGGAGGGCCGGGCGGCGGCTTCGGCGGGGTGGCGCGGACGGCGGCACGCCCGGCCCGAACCGCCCTAGAGTGTGATGCATGTCACGTCATGAAAGGCGGTTTTTTACCCTCTCAGGGTCCCGTAAGGGTCGGGTGTCAGGGACGTCTCAGGGGTGCGAGTCGGAACCGCGGGGAGCGCGGGCCCGTTTTCACAGCAGAGAGCGGCAGGGGCCGCGAAGGAGGCGACGCACATGTCGAAGAACGCGAAGATCGCCGCGGGAGGGGTGGCGGTCGGGCTCATCCTGCTGATCTGGCTGCCATGGTGGGCCGCACTGCTGATAGTCCTGGGCGTTCCCGCGGCCGCATACCTCGCGCTGGACCCCTCGCAGCGGCGCAGGCTGCGCAGGGTCGGCCGCAAGGAGCTGGGGCGCTGACGCGTCCGTCTCCGTCCACGGGCCCGCGGACTGCGTGGCCCGTGGACGGCCGACCGCGGGCGCGGCCCGTGGACGCCTGACCGCGCGCCGGGTGCGGTCGCGGGACGCCGGGGCCGGTCGGCACACGCCCGTGCCGGCCGGAGTCACCGCCACCCGGAGCCGCCGTCCCGAGCCGCCGACGGCCGGCCGCCGGGCCCGGGGCCGGTCTCAGTTCGGGCGTACGGCCATCTTGTCGAGGGCTGCCAGCAGGCGGGGCAGCTCCGGTCCGCGTCCCACCGGCAGCACCTCACCGGGCTCGTCGTCCAGCAGGACGAACGCGATGTCGTCGGTCCTCGCCACCAGCGACCAGCCCGGACCGTCGGCACGCAGGGTCCGCGCGTCCCCCGATCCGAAGGAGGACCGCACCCGTCCCAGGGGCGGCGGCGAATCGACGTACGCCCAGGCCTCCGCCAGGACGCGCCGGATCCCCTGGTGGCCGGGCTCCTTGGGCGCGGTCCCGCCGGGCTCGCCGGCCTTGTCGTCGGCCTCGGACGCCCCGGCGTCCGCGTCGGTGCCCGCAGGGGCTCCCGAGGCGCCTTCGGCGTCCTCTGCCGCCGCGGAGACGCCGTCCGGGCCCGCGGCCTTCTCGGGATCCTTCGCAGAGGGGCTGAAGGCGTCCTCGTCGAGCTGCTCCCGCCATCGCGCCCACTGCACGGCGATCTCGTCCGCGCCCAGGCGCCGCTGGGCCGGGCCCCAGACGCTCGTGTCCGGCGGGCACAGGGGCGGGCCGTCCCCCTCCTCCGGGGCCGGATCGTGCGGTGCCGGCACGCCGGGCGCCGCGACCGCCACATCGAGGGGCCAGCCGGGCAGGGCGGCCACGACGGTCTGCTCCTCGGGCGACAGGTCGTACTCCAGGCCGCAGTCCCACGTCGCGATCGCGACGGCGACCAGCGACACGTCGTCGATCGCGACCGTCCAGCGCGCCCCGTCGCCGTCCTGCCCCAGCACGAGGCCGTAGCCGTCGACGAGAGGGGCGAGACCGAGGGCCGAGCAGGCCTCCGGGTAGTCGTCGCCCAGTACGGTCGGGAATTTCGCCGGCGTCAGCAGCAGCGCCGTGAGCACGTAGAGCGCGTCGTCCGCGGCGGCGACGGTGTCCTCGTCCGTCCCGGCCATCTCAGCCTCCCCATTGGTTCGTCCATCGGCGCGCACCCTAGTGTGCCCGGAAGCCGCTTGTCACCGCTCCCAGGCGCATGCGGAACTGCGGTTTTCGTCCGGACGGGACGAATCGGCCAACCTCGGCCGGGGTCCCTCAGGCCGTCGGGAGCCCGAGAAGATCACGTGCCACCGCGCCAGGCGACTCGTCGCGCTCCCGTGCGAGGGCGATCACGGCGCGGCACGCCAGCTCGCTCACCCCGAACGACAGCGCCTCCGGTGACACCCATCCCTCCGCCTCGGCGATCCGCTCCTGATCGTCCTCCGCGCAGGCCACGACGTACACGGCGGCCGCCTCGAACAGGTTGTGCGTACGCCGCTTGCGCTCGGTCCTCGCCTCGGGCCGGTCCGGGCCGAGGATCCCCGCGAATGTCCTTCGGATGCGGTCGAACACGCGGACTCTGTCGAACACGGTGCCCCCATGCGCGGTTGTCTCTCGATCGGCCATCCTCTCCTCTCCAACGTAGAGTTGAAGCCTCGACGGCATAAGGGGGACGCTTCGATGAACCGGTTCGAGCGGCTCGAACAGATCAGGCGGTTGGATCCGTACCGGGACTCGCTCGAGATCTACCGGCTCAGCTCGGCGTACGAGTTTCCCTGGGACTACACCCGGGCCCTCGAATTGGCCCTCTACCGCACCTATGCCGTCCCGAGCATCGGTCGGCTGCTGGCCGCGACGGCGGAGCTCACGGACCGTCCGCAAAAGCGTTACGACGACACGTCGCTGCTGCTCGACGCCGTCGTCGAGCACGGTTTCCACAGCATCCAGGGCCGCACCGCGGTCCGCCGCATCAACCAGATGCACCGCAGCTACGACATCAGTGACGACGACATGCGCTATGTCCTGTGCACGTTCGTCGTGATGCCCAGGAGGTGGATCGACACATTCGCGTGGCGCCGGCTGTCACGCCACGAGGTCGTCGCTTCGGCCGTTCACTACCGAACCCTGGGGTGGCACATGGGCATCAAGGACGTCCCTCGGACCTACGAGGAGTTCGAGGCCTGCCTCGACGCCTATGAAGAGGCCCACTTCGGCTGGGACGAGGAGGCTCGGCGAGTCTCGGACGCCACCCTCGACCTGATGGCGTCCTGGTATCCGCGCCCGCTCGCTCCGCTGCTGCGTGCCTCGACGCTCGCACTGCTCGACGAACCGCTGCTGCGGGCCTTCCGGTACACCCCGCCGGGTGATGCCACTCGCGCGTTCGTGCGCCGTGCGGTGCGGATGCGGGGGCGGGTCGTCCGGCTGCTGCCGCCGCGGCGCGCACCGCACCACGCGCGTCAGAACTGGGAGATCAAGGGCTACCCCGAGGGCTACCGGCTGGAAGACCTGGGCACCCGCCCGGTCGCCGGCGTACGGGGTTGCCCCGTGAGGCATCCGGGCGCGTCAACCGCCGAGTGACTCCAGGGTGCCCCGCAGCCAGGCGAGTTCGGCGCGGGAGGTGGCGCGCGCGATGGTCAGGATGCCGCGTCTGAAGGGATCGTCCACCTCCTCGGCGCGCAGCGGGCGGTCACCCGCGTAGAAGAAGCTCGCCGGTTCCTCCAGGAACGCCAGCCTGCGCCGCAGTACGGCCGACTGGGCGCCGGGGTCGTCCAGATGCCGGAGGAAGGCGAGCACCGTGAACCAGCGGTTCTCGTCGGTGATGTCGCGCTGGACGGGTTCGGCGAGCCGGTGGCGCAGTTCTCGCCTGCCCTCGTCGGTGAGCGTCAGGACGTGCCGTGGTGCCGCCACCGCGCCCGGCCGGGTGGCGCGGGCGAGCAGGCCGGCCTGCTCCATCCGCTTGATCGCGGGATACAGCGTGCTCTCGGCCACCGGCCGCACGTGTCCCGTGAGGGCGTTGATGCGTTTGCGCAGTTCATAGCCGTGCAACGGGGCGTCGTACAGGAATCCGAGGATGGCGAGCTCGAGCATGCCCGCATTCTCGCCCACCGGCGCGGCGCGCCCTGCGGATTGCATCCCTCTCCCGCGCATCCCTCTCCCGTGCACTGCCTGGGTGTTCCTGGCCCGTGCGTTCCGCTCGCCGCGGCCTCCTTGCATGCATCGCCATCGCTATACATCGTCATCGATGTATAGTCGGGAGTGCGATGAAGGACGAAGTCGGTGACATGTTCAGGTGACGAGCGGGGAGACGGGATGAAGCAGGCCGAGTTCGACGGCAAGGGGAACTGCGTGCGTTGGACGGAGACGCCGGGAGCGGAACCCGCGCGCGTGTACGTGCACGGCCTCGGCGCGACCTCTGCCGTGTACCACGCGCATGTCGCCGCCCGGCCCGAACTCGCGGGGCGTCGCAGTCTGTTCGTGGACCTGCCCGGGCACGGCATCAGCGACCGGCCCGAGCACTTCGGCTACACCCTCGTGGACCACGCGGACGCCCTGGCCGCGGCACTGGACGCTGCCGGCGTGACGGGCGCCGAACTCGTCGGGCACAGCATGGGCGGTTCCGTCGCCGTCGTGCTCGCTGGGCGGCGGCCCGACCTCGTGTCCCGGCTGGTCCTCACCGAGGCCAACCTCGACGCCTTCCCGCCGGTCACTGCGGGGAGCAGCGGCATCGCCTCCTACGAGGAGGACGTCTTCGTCGACGGCGGCCACGCGCGCGTGCTGGAGCAGGTGGGACCGCTGTGGGCGGCGACCATGCGGCTGGCGGACCCGCGCGCCCTGCACCGTTCCGCCGTGGGGCTCAGGAAGGGTTCGGATCCGGTGATGCGCACCGTCCTCGAAGGACTGACGGTCGAGCGCGTGTACGTGCAGGGTGAGCGGAGCGGGGAACTCGAGGGCAGGGAAACCCTGGAGGCCGCGGGGGTGCGGGTGGTGACTGCGGCCGGCGCCGGTCACAACGTCATGTTCGACAACCCCGACGCGTTCGTCGCGGCGGTCCTGGGAGGCGGCCGGGGCTGACCCTCCGGGCAGGTCGCAGCCGGCTGTCTCAGCCCTCCCGCAGCGCCAGGGCCAGGAACCGCGTGTCCTCGTCGACGTACGACGTCATACGCCACCCCGAGGCGGCCAGGAGCGGACGCAGGCGGGGTTCCGCGCGCAGGTCGTCCGGGGTGATCTCGCGGCCCTGACGTGCGGCCAGCGCCCTTCTGCCGATCGGATGGAACAGCGCCAGCGTCCCACCGGGACGCACCACACGGGCCAGCTCCCGGAGGTTCTCCGCCGGGCGAGGCAGATGGGCGAGGAGCCCGGCCGCGAACACCGCGTCCAGCGACTGGGAGCGCAACGGGAGCGCGGTGACGTCGGCGAGCAGCAGCCGCCCGTTCCGGCCCTGCCCGGCCCGTGCGGCCGCCTCCAGCATGGCCGGTGTCAGATCCGCCCCGACGACCACTCCCGAGGCGCCCACGGCGGCCCGCAGCGGCCCCAGGGCGCGCCCGGTGCCGCAGCCCGCGTCGAGCACGCGGTCCCCTTCGCGCAGGCCCAGCGCGGCGACGGCGGCCGCGTAGGCGGGGCCGTCGTCGGGAAACCGGCTGTCCCAGCCGGCCGCCCGGGCGGTGAAGAACTCCTGGACGTGCGTGTGATGGTCGCTCATGTTCCGCATGATCCCGCACCGACACCAGCGACGTCTCGGCGCACATGTTCGAGCTTCGGGCGATCGAACCGATGCGTATATGTGTCATATTCCAGCAGGTTTCGAAATGCGCCCCCTTCGTGCTCCCATGCCCCGACTAGCGTCCACCGGCCATGGGACACCTGGACCACGCCACCTTCGGCTGGCTGACCCCCGCGCTGTCGTACGTGATGGCGTGCACAGGGGCTGCGCTGGGACTCCGCTGCACCGTCCGCGCCCTCGGTGCCACCGGGCGCTCGCGCCGCAACTGGCTGCTCACCGCGGCCTCGGCGATCGGTACCGGCATCTGGACGATGCACTTCGTGGCCATGCTCGGCTTCGGCGTCGGCGGCACGGACATCCATTACGACGTGCCGCTGACCGTCCTGAGCCTCGTGGTCGCCATGATCGTCGTATCCGCCGGAGTCTTCGCCGTCGGCTACGGCCGCGGCCGCACCCGCGCGCTGCTCCTCGGCGGACTCACCACCGGGCTGGGCGTCGCGAGCATGCACTACCTCGGCATGGCCGCGATGCGGCTGCACGGACGCGTGAGCTACGACCCGCCGCTCGTCGGGCTCTCCGTCCTGATCGCCGTCGTCGCGGCGACCGCGGCCCTGTGGGCGGCCCTCAACATCAAGTCGCCGGTCGCGGTCACCGTCGCCTCCCTCGTCATGGGAGCCGCCGTCAGCAGCATGCACTACACCGGGATGTTCGCCGTGAGCGTGCACGTCACGCCCTCCGGCGCCGCCCTGCCCGGAGCCTCGGCGATGCAGTTCATCTTCCCCCTCGCCGTCGGCCTCGGTTCCTACCTCTTCCTGACCTCGGCCTTCGTCGCGCTGTCGCCGGCGACGGGGGAGCGCGAGGCATCCGCCTCGGCCCAGCGCACGGCCGAGAGCGTCGCCCGCTAGCGGGCCTGTCGTGCCGGTGAATCCGCGCACCAGGCCCACGAACGAACCACTTCCGAGCGAGGAGGCCATGCGTACACCCCGTAGGACCGCCCCGGCCGGCGCCGAGACGCCGCCTCCGCCCCCGGCACGCGGTCGCCGCGCGCACGCCGGACCACCCGCCGACGAGGGCCCCGACGACTCCCCGGCCGCGCCGGCGGACGGCCCGCACGGGCGCGCGGGCCGGCGGCTGCGGCCGGGCACCGTCCGCGCCAAGATCGTCTGCCTGCTGATGGTGCCGGTCGTGTCACTGCTGGCGCTGTGGGCGTCCGCCACCGTCAGCACCGCTCAGGACGTCTCCAGGCTGCGGCAGTTGCAGCAGGTGGACGCCCAGGTCCGGGCCCCCGTCGCGGCCGCGGTCGCCGCTCTCCAGGCCGAGCGCGCCACGGCCGTGCGGTACGCGACCGAACCTGCCCTCGCCTCCGGCGGCGACTACCGCGAGCTGACGCGGCGCACCGACGGAGCCGTCGCGAAGCTGCGCCTCGGCGACCGCAACACCGTCGCCGACGGCCAGGAGATGCCCGCCGGGGTGGCCCAGCGGCTGGAGGCGTTCGTCATGGGCGTGGAGGACCTGCGCTCCCTGCGGACCGACGTGCTCGACGGCCGCGCCGGATGGCAGGAGACGTACACGCGCTACACGGACAGCATCACCGCCGCCTTCCGCGTCGACGGAGCGCTGACCGGCGTCCAGGACGCCGACCTCGGCTCGGACGCGCGCGTACTGCTCGAATTCTCCCGCGCGGGGGAGGCGCTGGCCCAGGAGGACACGCTGCTCGCCAGCGCACGCCTCGTCGGCACGCTCGACGGGGCGCGGCTGAGGCAGTTCACCGGGGCCGTCGACATCCGTCGCGCGCTCACCGGGTCGGCCGTCGTGGACCTGCGCGGCTCCGAAAGCGCCGCCTGGCGGAGCCTCGCCGAGAGCGGCGCCTACGCCGCCGTGGAGGCGGTCGAGGACCGGGTCCTGGCGAGCGGCTCCGGCCAGCGCGCGATCGACGCGGCACCCGGCGCCACGTGGGACGACGCGCACACGCGCGTGCAGGGCGGCATGCGCGCCATCGAGAAGGACGCCGCGCGCGGCGTCGCCGACCGCGCCGACCCGTTCACCCGCGGCCTGCTCACCTCGGCGGGTGCCGCGGTGCTGCTCGGGCTCGTTGCCGTCACCGCGTCGCTGGTCATCTCGGTGCGCATCGGACGCGGCCTGGTCGTCGAACTGGTCGGCCTGCGCAACCGCGCTCTGGACATCGCCCGGCGCAAACTGCCCGAGACCATGCGCAGGCTGCACGCGGGCGAGGAGATCGACGTCCTGGCGGAGGCGCCGCCCGGACCACGCGCGGAGGACGAGACAGGTCAGGTCGCCGAGGCCCTCGGCATCGTGCACCGGGCCGCGCTGCACGCCGCCGTGGAACGTGCGGAACTGGCCAGCGGCATCTCCGGGGTGTTCGTCAACCTCGCGCGCCGCAGCCAGGTCCTCGTCCACCGCCAGCTCAGCCTCCTCGACAGCATGGAACGCCGGTCGGACGACCCCGACGAGCTCGGCGACCTCTTCCGTCTCGACCACCTCACCACCCGTATGCGCCGCCACGCGGAGAGCCTGATCATCCTCTCCGGCGCGGCCCCCGGCCGGGCCTGGCGCATACCGGTCTCCCTGACGAACGTGGTCCGCGCGGCCGTCTCCGAGATCGAGGACTACGCGCGCGTGGAGGTACGACAACTCCCCGAGGCGTCCGTCATCGGCACCGCGGTGGCCGACCTCACCCACCTGCTGGCCGAGATCGTCGAGAACGCGGCCCAGTTCTCACCGCCCCACACACGCGTGCGCATCGCCGGCGAACCCGTCGGCAACGGTTACGCGATCGAGGTCGAGGACCGCGGACTCGGCATGGGCAAGGAGACGCTCGCCGAGGCCAACCGGCGCATCGCGCAGTCCGAGGCCCTGAATCTCTTCGACAGCGACCGGCTCGGCCTGTTCGTGGTCAGCCGGCTCGCGGCGCGCCACGACATCAAGGTGCATCTGCGGACCTCGCCCTACGGCGGCACCACCGCGGTCGTCCTGCTGCCCACAGCCCTGTTGCACAGCGGTGCGCCGGAACGTTCTGCCTGTGCGGCCGAGGAAGCACCGCGCACCGTGGAACCACGTGCCTACGCGCGCGTGGCGGGCCCCACCGCGCACCAGGGAGCCGTCCCCCCGTCCACCGACCGGCCGGCGCTGTCCGCCCCCGCACAGACCGCGGCGGCAGCCGGGCCCAAGGACCCGTCCCCCGGAGTCGCCACCTTGCGCCTGCACCGCCCCACGGACGACGCCGCGGGATCCGACAACCTCCCGCGCCGGGTACGGCAGGCCAGCCTCGCCCCCCAACTGCGGGAGCGGGCCGCCGAGGAGCCAGAGCAGCAGGCCGACCCGGGCGGTGACGACGGGCGCACACCGGAACTCGTACGGGACCGCATGACGGCCTTTCGCGCGGGGTGGACACGCGGCGGAGGCAGGCAACCCGGCCGCGGAGCCACCCCGGGCTCCGCACCGGTCAGCGACAGAGGCGAAGGAGACCCCGCATGATCCAGGACCCGAGCGTGAGGCAGGCCCGGCGGTCCGGCGAACTCGACTGGCTGCTGGACGACCTGGTGACGCGGGTGCGCGAAGTCAGGCACGCCGTGGTGCTGTCCAACGACGGCCTCGCCGTGGGCGCGTCGACCGACCTGAGCCGGGAGGACGCCGAACACCTGGCCGCGGTCGCCTCCGGCTTCCACAGCCTGGCCAAGGGCGCGGGCAGGCACTTCGGCGCCGGCGGCGTACGCCAGACGATGGTGGAGATGGACGACGGCTTCCTGTTCGTGGCCGCCGCGGGCGACGGCTCCTGCCTCGCCCTGCTGACCGCGGTGACCGCCGACATCGGCCTCGTGGCGTACGAGATGGCACGCCTGGTCAAGCGCGTGGGCGAGCACCTGCGCAGCGCGCCGCGCGCCACCGCGCGCCCGCCGGCCGGTGGATGAGGCGAGGGAACGGCCGGCGAAGATGACCGAAGGCAGGCGCGCGGCCCCGCACGAGCAGGGCAGCCAGTGGTACGACAACGAGGCCGGGCCCTTGGTGCGCCCGTACGCCATGACGGGAGGACGGACCAAGCCCGGCCCCGTCGGAGTGCGCTTCGACCTGATCGCGCTCGTCACCCTGGACCCGGCGGCGTCCGGAGCCGACGACGCCGGTCTCGGCCCGGAGCACCGCCGCCTCGTCGATCTGTGCCGTCCGGAGACACAGTCCGTCGCCGAACTCGCGGCAGGCGCCGACCTACCCGTCGGCGTCGTCCGGGTTCTGCTCGGCGACCTCCTGGAGCTGGGCCGCGTCGTCGTCAGCCGGCCGGTTCCTCCGGCGCAGCTGCCCGACGAACGGATTCTGCGCGAGGTGATCGCAGGGCTGCGGGCACTGTAGATGAACGTTCACCACCGTCCGGACCCGAATGGACGTGCACACCGGCGAATTCGGCAGCCCGCCGCGCAGCGAACGTGCACAGATCGGCCCGATCGTTCCACAAACGGTCGAATGCCCCCTGAGGGGGGTGCAGTTGTCATGATGCTGACTTCGTGAAACCGCCCCGGAGCCACGGGCGGACCGTCCGCCCGGGCGTGCCGCATCCCGACGGACGGACGTCCGCCGTGGCCCGTACTCCCGAGAGAAGTGATCGATGATCTCCGAGCACTCCGAAGACATGGACGGCGACACGACCGCCCTGGCGTTGAAGATCCTGGTCGCCGGCGGGTTCGGCGTGGGCAAGACCACCCTGGTGGGCGCGGTCAGCGAGATCAGGCCGCTGCGCACCGAGGAACTGCTCAGCGAGGCCGGACAGCTGGTGGACGACACCGGCGGCGTGGACCAGAAGGTCACGACGACCGTCGCGATGGACTTCGGGCGCATCACCATCCGCTCCGGCCTCTCCCTGTACCTGTTCGGCACCCCCGGCCAGGACCGCTTCTGGTTCCTGTGGGACGAGCTGTCGCAGGGAGCCCTCGGGGCCGTGGTCCTCGCCGACACCCGGCGGCTGGAGGACTGCTTCCCCGCCGTGGACTACTTCGAGCACCGCCACATCCCGTTCGTGGTGGCCGTCAACTGCTTCCCGTCCGCCCGGACCTACGGCGCCCGCGAGGTCTCGTCGGCCCTCGATCTCGACGAGGGCACGCCCGTCGTGCTGTGCGACGCCCGCGACCGCGACTCGGGGAAGGAAGTCCTGATCCGGCTCGTCGAGTACGCCGGGCGGATGCACACCGCCCGGCTGCTCGACTCGGTGGGCTGACGGTCGGCCTTCGGACCGGCGGCGCCGTCAGTCGGCGACGCCCTTCTCCGCCAGGACCTTCTCGACCCCGATCCGGACTAGGAGTTCCCCCGGGACGCCGTTGCGGGCGCCGATCTCCTCGGCCCGGTCCTCTCCCATGTACCGGGCGGCGATCCGGGTGGCCCAGTGCCGGACCTCGTCCAGGTCCTCCGAGAGCGCCGCACGTCCGTGCACCACCACGAAGTCGAACGGCGGCCGGTCGTCGTCCACGCACAGCGCGACCCGGCCGTCCCTGGCCAGATTGCGTCCCTTCACGGTGCTCTTGCCGGTGTTGAACACGATCTCGTCCCCGTCCAGCAGGAACCAGATCGGCGCCACGTGCGGGCTTCCGTCGGCCCGGACGGTGGACAATTTCCCCGTGCGCGTCCCGTACGAGACGAACGCCCGCCACTCGTCATCGGTCATCTTCTGTGCCATGTCCACATCCTCCTTGCCGGGCGCCCTGAGGTGGGGAAGGCTGGCGGAGAGATCCTCCGGTCAGGGGGAGACGTCGCACGGGGAGACCGGATCATGGAGCAGAACCAGGGACTCGGCTGGCTGCTGGACGACCTGACCGAGCGTGTCGAACACGTACGGCACGCCTTGGTGTTGTCCAGCGACGGACTGGTGACAGCCGCGAGCACAGGACTACGACGGGAGGATTCGGAGCATCTGGCCGCCGTGTCGTCCGGACTGCACAGCCTGGCCAAGGGCTCGGGACGCCACTTCGGCGCGGGACAGGTGCGTCAGACGATGGTCGAGTTCGACGACGCCGTCCTGTTCGTCACCGCCGCGGGCACCGGCAGCTGCCTGAGCGTCCTCACCGGCGCGCAGGCCGACATCGGCCAGATCGCCTACGAGATGACACTCCTCGTCAACCGAGTCGGCGAACACCTCGGACTGGACGCGCGTCAGCCCGAACGAACCCCGGTCGTAGACATCTGACCTGCGGTTTTTCATCCTCCGTCGAGTTATCCACAGGCTCGCCACGACAAGTGCCGCTGCGGCTACGGTTTTTCCCACGGCAAGCGCGCACGGCGCGAGTCACCGACGCCACGGGGGAGACCGACCATGTCCGGCCACACGATCACGACACCGCACGTGCCCACCATCGCGACACCGCACTTCCCCGCCGTCGCGGCCGGCACCGTCGCCACCAGCCGCGCCGCAAGGGAACTGGGACTCAGGCGGGGCGAGTTCGATCTCGCCGTGCGCCTCGGACGGATCCGGACCGTGCCCGACGAAGGCGGCGGGGGAGCACGCCGCGTCGCGCACAGCGAGATCGAACGGTTGCGTGCCGCGGCGGACTTCCCCGAAGGGCTGCGCGCCGGTGTCCGGGTCGTGGGGACCAGGGAGGGCGCGGCCCTCATGGACGTGACGGCCGCTCGCTTCACCCGCCTGGCACGTCTGGGCCTGGTGACCCCGGTGAAGTTCTACCTCAACCGCTACCGCGCGCTGGTCTGGCTGTATCTCGCCGACGACATCGAGCAGTTCGCCGCCAAGGAGGAACACCGTCGGCTGCTGACCGGGCGTACCCCCGAAGCGCTGCGGGACCGGCTGCGCGCGGGAGTGGACCTGCGGCCCCGCAACTGGCGGGCGCGGCAGCTGGAATTCCTGCTGCGGCAGGCCGACGGCCCCTGGCAGCGCGCGGGTGCCCTGGCCGCTCTGCTCGCCCCCGACCAGATCGCCGAGACCGTCCCGGATCCCCGCGAGCGAGCCAGGGTCGACCGGTTCCGGCCGGACCCGCCCGCCCAGGGCGCTCCCGGGTCACCGTCCGCGCGGATCGCCGAGACGATCGCCATGGCCGCCGACCCGGACGAGATCGGCCGGCTCAGGGCCGACCTGGCGCGCGCCGTCGAGCAGGCGCGCCCGCAACGGCCCGTGCCACGCCCCGCACCCCACGGGACCGCGGACGCGGACGCGGATCGTCGGCCCCCACGGCGCGAAGTCCGCGGCGCGGCGACGCACGTGCCGGACAGGACCGAGCGGACGCGAGGCTTCCTGAGCCGGCTTTGCCGCAGAAGCCCCTGACCTACAGCGCCCGGAACAGACCCTCCTGGACGACGGACACCAGCAGGCGTCCCTCCAGGTCGTAGATCCGGCCGCGGGCCAGGCCCCGCCCGCCCGTGGCGATCGGCGACTCCTGGTCGTACAGAAACCACTCGTCCGCGCGGAACGGCCGGTGGAACCACATGGCATGGTCCAGCGACGCCATGTCGAAGTTCCGCGCACCCCACAGGGGTTCGACCGGGATACGGACGGCGTCCAGCAGCGTCATGTCGCTCGCGTACGTCAACGCGCACGTGTGCACCAGCGGATCGTCCCCGAGCGGACCGACCGCACGCATCCACACCGCGCTGCGCGGCTCGGCACCCTCGATGTCCTCGGCGTTCCAGCGCAGCCGGTCCACATACCGGATGTCGAAGGGCTGACGGCGCGCCATCCGCTCCAACTGCTCCGGCAGTGCTCCCAGATGCTCCCGGATCTCCTCCGCGACCGTCGGCAGGGAATCCGGAGCCGGCACCTTGCGGGCCGGCGGCAGCTGGTGCTCGAAGGGACCTTCCTCAGGCCTGTGAAAGGAGGCGGTGAGATTGAAGATCGTGCGGCCCTGCTGCACGGCGGTGACCCGGCGGGTGGTGAACGACCGCCCGTCCCGGACCCGCTCGACCTGGTACACGATCGGCACGCCCGGACGGCCGGGGCGCAGGAAGTACGCGTGCAGCGAGTGCACCGGGCGCTCGCCGTCGGTGGTGCGCCCGGCGGCGACCAGCGCCTGGCCCGCCACCTGGCCGCCGAAGACCCGTTGCAGGGATTCCTGCGGGCTGCGGCCACGGAAGATGTTGACCTCGATCTGCTCCAGGTCGAGCAGGTCGACGAGCCTCTCGGTCGGATTCGTCATGGGTGGGATTCTCCCCGGCTCACAGCTGGCCGACGTCGGTGACACGGACGACAGCGCGGCCCTCGGCGTCCGAGGCAGCGAGGTCGATCTCGGCGCTGACACCCCAGTCGTGATCGCCACGGGGGTCGTCGAAGATCTGCCGGACCCGCCACAGGCCGTGCTGCGGCTCCTCCTCGATCAGGAGCAGCTTGGGACCGCGGGCGTCCGGACCGGTGCCGAGCTCCTCGTACTCGTCCCAGTACTTGTCCATCGCCTCGCCCCAGGCCTCGGCGTCCCACCCGGCCTCCGCGTCCATCTCGCCCAGCTCCCCGACCTGGTCGAGGGCGGCGAGCTCGACACGGCGGAACATGGCGTTGCGGACCAGGACACGGAAGGCACGCGCGTTGGCGGTGACCGGCTTGACCTGGTCGGCCTTCTCCTGGGCCTCCTCGGCCGTCATCTCCTCCGGGTTGGCCAGCTGCTCCCACTCGTCCAGCAGGCTGGAGTCAACCTGGCGCACCATCTCGCCCAGCCAGGCGATCAGGTCCTCCAGATCCTCGGACTTCAGGTCGTCCGGGATGTTGTGCTCCAGGGTCTTGTACGCGCTGGCCAGGTAGCGCAGCACGATGCCCTCGGTACGTGCCAGCTCGTAGTGGGAGACCAGCTCCGTGAAGGACATGGCCCGCTCGTACATGTCACGGATGACGGACTTCGGCGACAGCGGATGGTCGCCCACCCACGGGTGGCTCTTGCGGTAGGTGTCGTAGGCGTGGAAGAGCAGTTCCTCCAGCGGCTTCGGGTAGCCGATGTCCTGGAGCCGCTCCATGCGCTCGTCGTACTCGACCCCGTCCGCCTTCATCGCGGCGACGGCCTCGCCGCGCGCCTTGTTCTGCTGGGCGGCGAGGATCTGCCGCGGGTCGTCCAGGGTGGACTCCACGACGGACACCATGTCCAGCGCGTACGACGGCGACTCCGGGTCCAGGAGTTCGAACGCGGCCAGCGCGAAGGTGGAGAGCGGCTGGTTGAGGGCGAAGTCCTGCTGGAGGTCGACCGTCAGACGCACGATGCGGCCCGTGGCGTCCGGTGTGTCGAGCTTCTCCACGATGCCGCCGTCCAGCAGGGAACGGTAGATCGCGATCGCGCGCCGGATGTGCCGCAGCTGCTGCTTGCGCGGCTCGTGGTTGTCCTCCAGGAGCCGGCGCATCGCCTCGAAGGCGTTGCCGGGCCGGGCGATCACCGACAGCAGCATCGTGTGCGTCACCCGGAAACGGGAGGTCAGCGGCTCCGGCTCGGAGGTGATGAGCTTGTCGAACGTGGTCTCGGTCCAGGCGACGAAGCCCTCGGGCGCCTTCTTGCGGACCACCTTCCGGCGCTTCTTGGGGTCGTCACCCGCCTTGGCGAGCGCCTTCTCGTTCTCGATGACGTGCTCGGGCGCCTGCGCGACCACGAAGCCGGCCGTGTCGAAACCGGCCCGGCCGGCCCGGCCCGCGATCTGGTGGAACTCCCGGGCCCGCAGCGTGCGCACCCGATTGCCGTCGTACTTGGTCAGAGCCGTGAACAGAACGGTGCGGATGGGCACGTTGACACCGACGCCGAGCGTGTCCGTGCCGCAGATGACCTTCAACAGACCGGCCTGGGCGAGCTTCTCCACCAGACGCCGGTACTTCGGCAGCATGCCGGCATGGTGGACGCCGATGCCGTGCCGCACGTAGCGGGAGAGGTTGCGGCCGAACTTGGTGGTGAAACGGAAGTTGCCGATCAGGTCGGCGATCCGCTCCTTCTCCTCCTTCGAGCACATGTTGATGCTCATCAGCGCCTGCGCCCGCTCCACGGCCTGCGCCTGGGTGAAGTGCACGATGTAGACCGGCGCCTGCCTGGTGTCCAGCAGGTCGGTGAGAGTCTCCGTGAGCGGGGTGTAGCGGTACTCGTAGGAGAGCGGCACCGGGCGGTTGGCCGAGCGGACCACCGAGGTGGGCCGGCCGGTGCGCCGGGTCAGGTCCTTCTCGAAGAAGGAGACGTCACCGAGCGTGGCCGACATCAGGACGAACTGCGCCTGCGGCAGTTCCAGCAGAGGGATCTGCCAGGCCCAGCCCCGGTCCCCTTCCGCGTAGAAGTGGAACTCGTCCATGACGACCTGGCCGACGTCGGCGTCCTTGCCGTCGCGCAGCGCGATCGACGCGAGCACCTCGGCGGTGCAGCAAATCACCGGCGCGTCCGCGTTGACGGACGCGTCACCGGTGAGCATGCCGACGTTCTCGGTGCCGAAGATCTTGCACAGCTCGAAGAACTTCTCCGAGACCAGCGCCTTGATCGGGGCGGTGTAGAACGTGACCTCGTCCCGGGCGAGCGCGGCGAAGTGCGCGCCCGCCGCGATCATGCTCTTGCCCGACCCGGTGGGCGTCGACACGATCACGTTGGCACCGGAGACCACCTCGATCAGCGCCTCCTCCTGGTGGGGGTAGAGCGTCAGACCGCGCTCCTGGGCCCACGACTCGAAGGCTTCGTAGAGGGCGTCGGGGTCTGCGGTCGGCGGCAGCTGATCGATGAGGGTCACGCACCCATATTGCCTGGCCTCGGGCCCGATACGGGAATCGGATTCCGCGTCGAAGATCACGACCGCTACGCTGTGGCGCCGACGGAGCGTCAACGCACCCGGTCAACTGGACAGCGGTACACGAGGAATAGGGCAGGCAACGGCCATGATGGGACCAGCACACTCACTGTCGGGCGCTGCCGCCTGGCTCGGCGTAGGGGCGGCGACCGCCGCGGCCGGGCATCCGATGCCCTGGCCAGTCGTGGTGGTCGGTGCGCTGATCTGCGCCGGTGCCGCTCTCGCTCCGGACCTCGACCACAAGGCCGCCACCATATCCCGCGCCTTCGGCCCGGTCTCGCACTGGCTCTGCGAGATCGTCGACAAGCTCTCCTACGCCGCCTACAAGTCCACCAGGAAGCCGGGCGACCCGCGCCGCTCCGGTGGACACCGCACCCTCACCCACACCTGGCTGTGGGCGGTCATGATCGGCGCGGGCACCTCCGCGCTGGCGATCGCCGGCGGTCGCTGGGCGGTGCTGGCGATCCTCTTCGTGCACATGGTGCTGGCCATCGAAGGCCTGCTGTGGCGGGCCGCCCGCGGCTCCAGCAGCGACATCCTGGTGTGGCTGCTGGCCGCGACCAGCGCATGGATCCTCGCCGGAGTCCTGGACAAGCCCGGCAACGGCTCGGACTGGCTGTTCACGGCACCCGGCCAGGAGTATCTGTGGCTGGGCCTGCCGATCGTTCTCGGCGCCCTGGTGCACGACATCGGGGACGCCCTGACCGTCTCGGGCTGCCCGATACTCTGGCCGATCCCGCTGGGCCGCAAGCGCTGGTACCCCCTCGGTACCCCGAAGGTGATGCGTTTCCGGGCCGGCAGCTGGGTCGAGCTCAAGGTGCTGATGCCCGTGTTCATGGTGGCCGGCGGGGTGTGCGGCGCGGCAGCGCTCAACTACATCTGAGGAGGCACGGACGCCCCGGCGCGGTACGCCCGTCCGGGGTGTCACGCCCGGCCGGGGCCCTGGACTCAGCCGGACAGGCTGTCCTCGTCGACGATGTGCATCGCGGCCTCCTCCGCGGAGGCCGCCGCACCGTCGATGCCGACGTCCGTGGCGACCAGCGCGCTCTCCTCGTCCTCGTGCGCGCCCTCGTCGGGGGCCACGAGCCTGCCGGAGCGCATGGCGCCGACCTCGTTGTCGAGGACTTCGCCGTCGGTGCCCTCGACGTCTCCGATGCCGTCGCTGTCGGAGACGTCGAGGTCCGGCGTCTCCTCCGCCAGGCGCTCGTCCAGCGTCTGGCCGCGGTGCCGCTCGGCGGCGGTGACGTCGGAGCGCTCCACCGCCCAGGGCCGCTCGGGAGGGGACCAGCCCCGGTCGAGAGGGTCTCCGACGCCGTCGTTCTCCAGGGTGTCTTCCACGTCGAGGAGTCCCGTGTCGGCCTGGACCTCGGATCCGTCGGGCTGGTAGACGTCGTCTCCCCATCCGTCGACGCTGTTCACGGGTACCTCCAGGTCGTGGGAACGGGCCCGCTCGTACCGCGGTCGGCGATCGGCCGCCGCTGCACGGGGCGCAGGCTGCGCGCGGCACGCACCGAAGGATTCCCGGGTGCTTCCGGAACCTGTGCCGCTTTCCAGCGTTCCACCCGGGTTCGGGACTGCGCAACGCCAGAGCGCGAGGAGGCGCCCACCGTCGGCACGCGCACGGCCCTCCCGGACCGCCCGGAGAGCCCCCGCCGACGCCCCCGCGAGAGTCCCCGGGAGCCCGGTCTCCTGCGGAGTCCCGTCGGCCGGCGCCCGGCGGACGGGCCCGTGTCCGCCGACGCCGCCCGGCCCTGGCGGACCCGCCCGGCGGCCCCGCACCGAGAGGGTGGCCGGGGGGAGGGCCGCGGCGCGCCGACGTGGCCGCTCCTGCCCGGCGGCTCGCCGTCGACGCCCGGCCGGTGCGGCCACGGGGCCTGCGGACCTGCTCCGGGGGGTCGGCGACGGCCGAAGCCGGACCGGGCCGACACCGGACCGGGCCGCCCGGACCGTGCGTCCGCCCGCCCGGCGCCGTCCGCTCCCTCAGCCGTGCCAGGACCGCCACAGGGCCGCGTACGCGCCGTCCGCCGCGACCAGCTCGTCATGGCTGCCCAGCTCACTGATGCGGCCGTTCTCCACGACCGCGATGACGTCCGCGTCGTGGGCGGTGTGCAGCCGGTGGGCGATGGCGATCACCGTACGGCCGTCGAGCACGCGGGCCAGGGAGCGCTCAAGATGCCGTGCCGCCCGCGGGTCGAGCAGCGAGGTCGCCTCGTCCAGGACCAGGGTGTGCGGGTCGGCCAGCACCAGCCGGGCCAGCGCGATCTGCTGGGCCTGGGCCGGGGTGAGCGCGAGGCCGCCCGAGCCGACCTCGGTGTCCAGACCGGCGTCGAGGGCGCGCGCCCAGCCGTCCGCGTCGACCGCGCCGAGCGCGGCCCACAGCGCGGCGTCGTCCGCGTGGGTCCGGGCGAGCAGCAGGTTGTCACGCAGGGAGCCCACGAACACGTGGTGTTCCTGGTTGACCAGGGCCACGTGCGAGCGGACCCGTTCGGCGGGCATCCGGGACAGCTCGGCGCCCCCGAGGGCGATGCGGCCCGCCCGGGGCGCGTAGATGCCGGCGAGCAGCCTGCCCAGGGTGGACTTGCCCGCGCCGGAGGGGCCGACCAGCGCCAGCCGGGTGCCGGGCGCGACCGCGAGCGAGACCTCGCGCAGGACGTCCACCCCCGCGCGGTAGCCGAAGTGCACCCGGTCCGCGTGGACGTCGCGCCCGTCGGGGGCCACCGACTCGTCCCCGGCTTCGGGCTCGATGTCCCGCACTCCGACCAGCCGCGCGAGCGACACCTGGGCCACCTGCAACTCGTCGTACCAGCGAAGGATCAGGTTGACCGGGTCGACCAGCATCTGCGCGATCAACGCGCTCGTGGTCATCTGGCCGATCCCGATCCAGCCCTGGAGGACGAACACCCCGCCGATCAGCACGACGGAGGCGATCACGGTCACATGGGTGACGCTGACGACCGGGAAGAGCACGGACCGCAGCCAGAGCGTGTAGCGCTCCCAGGCGGTCCACTCCTTGATGCGGCGGTCCGACTGCTCGACGCGGCGGACTCCGAGCCGGTGCGCCTCGACGGTGCGTCCGGCGTCCACGGTCTCGGCGAGAGCGGCGGCGACGGCTGCGTATCCGGCGGCTTCGGAACGGTATCCGGAGGGTGCCCGCCGGAAGTACCAGCGGCAGCCGACGATCAGCACCGGCGCGGCGAGCAGCACGGCCGGGGCCAGCGGCGGTGCGGTGACGACGAGTCCGCCGAGCAGCAGCACCGTCCACATCACGCCGATCGCGAGCTGCGGCACGGCCTCGCGCATGGCGTTGCCCAGCCGGTCGATGTCCGTGGTGATCCGGGAGAGCAGATCGCCGGTGCCCGCCCGCTCCAGGACACCCGGCGGCAGCCCCACCGACCGCACGAGGAAGTCCTCGCGCAGGTCGGCCAGCATCCGCTCGCCGAGCACCGCGCCCCGCAGCCGCACCTGCCGCACGAACACGGCCTGGACGAGCAGGGCGATCACGAACAGGGCGGCGGTGCGCTCCAGATGGAGTTCGCGCGCGTGGTCCGACACACGCTCGACCAGGCCGCCCAGCAGCCAGGGACCGACCATCGAGGTGATCACCGCGACCGTGTTGACCGTGATGAGCATCAGGAAGGCCGGGCGGTGCCGGCGGAACAGTTCGGCCACGTAGGCGCGTACGGTCGCCGGGGCGCCGACGGGCAGGGTGCTCGCCGTCGTCGGGGCCGCCGGGTCGTAGGCCGGTGGCGCCACGCCGATCATGCGGTCTCCTCGATCTCTTCCAGGGCGCCCCGGAAGGCACCGTCGTCATCGGTCCCGGCGGTCCCGGCGGTCCCGGCCGGCTCGGTGGTCCCGGCGGCTCCGGCCGAGGTGACGGGCTCCGGCCTCGCGGCCGACACGGTCGCCGCGGTCGGTCCGGCCGGTGCGGTCTCCGACGGCGTCCGCGCACCGGTGGCGAAGGCGGGCTCGTCCTGCGTCTCCCGGGTCACCACGGCCCGGTACCGGGGCTCCTTGAGCACCAGCTCCCGGTGCTCGCCGACCGCCGCGACCTCGCCCTCGTGCACGAGGACGACCCGGTCGGCGCGGTCCAGCAGCAGCGGTGAGGAGGTGAAGACCACCGTCGTGCGGCCCGCCCGCAGCCGGCTGACACCCTCCGCGATGCGCGCCTCGGTGTGCGAGTCGACGGCGGAGGTCGGCTCGTCCAGGACGAGGACCTCCGGGTCCGTGATCAGCGACCGGGCCAGCGTGAGCCGCTGGCG
>NZ_JBEOWS010000139.1:0-22965 GCF_040296125.1 Streptomyces sp. NPDC002265
GGCTGGTTCAGCCTGCGGGTCCGATCACGTCACATCCGGCTCGGGCCGGAGCGGCGTCACGCAGCCTTCGGCGCGTTCACGTCCGCCGGCAGAGCCTTCTGGGCCACCTCGACGAGCGCGGCGAACGCACCGGCGTCGTTGACGGCCAGCTCGGCCAGGATCTTGCGGTCGACCTCGACGTTCGCGGCCTTCAGACCCTGGATGAGGCGGTTGTACGTCATGCCGTTCTGGCGGGCCGCAGCGTTGATGCGCTGGATCCACAGCTGGCGGAAGTCACCCTTGCGCTTCTTGCGGTCGTTGTAGTTGTAGACCAGCGAGTGGGTGACCTGCTCCTTGGCCTTGCGGTACAGGCGCGAACGCTGACCGCGGTAGCCGGAGGCCGCCTCGAGGATCGCCCGGCGCTTCTTGTGGGCGTTGACTGCCCGCTTGACGCGTGCCACTTGTTTAACTCCTTGTAGCGGGGCCGTGGTTGTCTTCACACGGCCCGGAATCGATGGGGTCCCGGTCCAGACGTACGGCGCTCAGCGGCGCCCGTACGTCACTTGCCGAGAAGCTTCTTGATCTTCGCGGTGTCGCCGGGAGCCATCTCGGCGGTGCCGGTGAGGCGGCGCGTCACGCGGGACGACTTGTGCTCGAGCAGGTGGCGCTTGCCGGCGCGCTCACGGAGCACCTTGCCGGAGCCGGTGATCTTGAAGCGCTTGCTGGCACCGCTGTGCGACTTGTTCTTCGGCATAGCGCCGTTATCTCCTCGTCGGTGGCGCTCCTGTGCCCGGTCGTCAAACCGGGCACGGTGGAGCGTCGTCTCTTGTATCGGTTACATCCTGGGACTCGCGTCCCGGGGGTCACGCCTCGGCGTGCTCCTCGGCGGGTGCCTCGGTCTCGACCTCGACCTCGGTGTCCGCCTCGGCGCCGGTGTCCGCGGGGTTCTGCGACTTGCCGGGGTTGGCCTTCGCTTCCGCCTTGCGGGCTTCCTGCGCCTGCCGGGCCTCGGCCATCGCCTCGGTCTTCTTCTTGTGCGGACCGAGGACCATGATCATGTTTCGGCCGTCCTGCTTCGGGTTCGACTCGATGAACCCGAGGTCCTGGACGTCCTCCGCGAGACGCTGGAGCAGTCGGTAGCCCAGCTCGGGGCGGGACTGCTCGCGACCGCGGAACATGATCGTGATCTTGACCTTGTCGCCCTGCTTGAGGAACCGGACGACGTGACCCTTCTTGGTGTCATAGTCGTGCGGGTCGATCTTCGGCCGGAGCTTCATCTCCTTGATGACCGTGTGCGCCTGGTTCTTGCGCGCCTCACGGGCCTTCATGGCCGACTCGTACTTGAACTTCCCGTAGTCCATGAGCTTGCAGACAGGCGGACGGGCGTTCGCCGCGACCTCGACCAGGTCCAGGTCGTACTCCTGCGCAAGCTCCAGTGCCTTGGCCAGCGGGACGATGCCCACCTGCTCGCCACTGGGACCGACAAGTCGCACCTCGGGAACGCGAATCCGGTCGTTGATGCGGGGCTCGGCGCTGATGGATCCTCCTCGGTAGCACCACACGGCGGTCTGGCGGACAGCCGCGTAACGTCTCTGTTCGTTAGACCTAACCGCGCCGAAACACAAAAAATGCCCCGGACGATCACAGGCGGGGCTCCTCGAACTACCGGAACACCGCCGCGGTGAACGCGGGGCGCACTATCGGGCGGACCGCCGTCACAAAGGAACGGCGCCGCCTGACCGGTGACCCGCCGCCCCGGAGGGCGGTCAGGTGGGAGTTCGAAGCCTCCACTTGTAGGTCGGATCAGTGTGCCGTGGGCATACGTCTCCGACCGGTCGTTACACAAGGTTAGCAGCATCGGTCCGGAACGGCTAATTGAGGCCAAGTGGGGCCCGTTCCCGTCCGGGACCTATCGTGAGGGGCATGAGTGAGACCTCCCCCTCGGACACCCCCGAGACCCCCGGCACGAACGACTTCGACGCCATGACCCGCGACATCGCCGAGGTCCCCGCGGTCGAGGTGATCGTGACGGTCGCCGTCAACCTGATGAGCGCCGCCGCCGTGAAGCTCGGCCTGACCGACGAGGGCGACAAGTACAAGGACCTGGACGAGGCCCGCAAGCTGGTGCACGCCCTCGCCGGTCTGATGGACGCGAGCACCACCGAGATCAGCTCGTTCCACGCGGCCCCGCTGCGCGACGGGCTGAAGTCGCTCCAGCTCGCGTTCCGCGAGGCGTCGATCGTCCCGGACGAGCCCGGCCAGGGCCCCGGCGAGAAGTACACGGGACCGGTCTACGGCTAGTCCCTCACTGTCAGGAAGGAATCTACGGCCGGTCCGTCCGGCCGGTACTCGGCCGGGGCCCGATGGCCTCAGTCGCGTACGTACAGGGGCTCGCCCGGTGGCGTCGTCCCGGCCGGCAGCACTGCCAGGTCGAGACCGCGCACCAGGCGGGCCCTCAGTGTCTCGTCGGCGGCCAGCCGCCCGGCGAGCGCGCGGGCGGCCTCGGCCGGGGCGGCGTCCGGGTCCAGGACGAGGGCGAGGGTGCCGTCGGCCTGCCCGGGGCCGAGGTGGGCACGCAGCACGGCGGGCTCGGCGGCCACCGCGGCGCGTACCGCCTCGACGACGGCCGGATCGGCCAGCGGATCGGCCGTCGTACGGCCCTCGGCGAGCGCCCGCAGCGCCGGCCCCGTCAGCTCGTACGCCACCGGCCCCGCCATGTCCAGCACGATGGTGTCCGCCTTCTCGTGCGCCGCGGCCTTCAGGGCCTGGTGCAGGGGTACGGCCACGGGTCGGGCCTGGGGGTCCCAGCGGGCCAGCGAGTCGGTGGACGTGAAGGCCGGCAGGGCGGTGCGCGATCCCGCCTTCAGCGTCGGTACGGCCATGTCGCTGGTCTTCTCGCGGCGCAGCCCGTTCTCGTCCTCCTCGATCTCGCCGAGCACGGCGACGACGGGGACGAGCAGCCGGGCGCCCCGCAGCGCCTCCAGAACCGGGCCCACGGCGGTGCGGTCCGCGGCCCAGGCGGCCAGCGCGGCGCTGAGCCGGGGATCGGCGGAGCCGTCGTCGTCGGAGTAGCCGGGGTCGGGAATGTTCTTGTTCGCCACGGTCACCGACCCTATAGGTGGGATGCTGCGGCGCTTGTGCGGCCCCTGAAACAGGGCGGACACCGAACTCACAGCTTTCTCAGCTTTCCCTGACGAAGCTCTAACTTCGGTCTAACGGCCCGCACAGTCGCCGCGTCCAGCATCTCGGGCATGGAGTCCTCCAGAGCCCGCCAAGGCCGCCGCGCCCGCCCCTCGCGCCGCCGCCCCCTGCTCCACATCGCCCTCGCCGCGATCGTGATCGTCGGCGGCACGGCCGTGGGCACGGTGTACGTCAAGGCCCAGGCGCACTCGGATTCGGACGCCGTATCGTCGTCGCCGTCGCCGTCGGCCACCTCCTCGCCGTCGGCCGACGGGGAGGCGTCGGTGGAACCCGTGACGGAGCCCTCGGTGGACCGTGGACAGCTGCTGGCCGACGCGCTGGCGTCGGTGACCGTGCCGAGCCGCGCGCGGGTGTCGGCGGCGGTCCTGGACCTGGAGTCCGGCGAGAGCGCCGCCTACGGGGACGCCGCCTTCGACACGGCGAGCATCGTCAAGGTCGACATCCTGGCGACGCTGCTGCTCCAGGCGCAGGACGCCGGACGGCGCCTCACCGCCGCGGAGAAAACGTACGCCACCGCGATGATCGAGAACAGCGACAACGCCTCCGCGTCGGCACTGTGGAAGATCATCGGCCAGGCGGGGGGTCTCGACGCCGCGAACAAGCGGTTCGGGCTCACGGACACCGCGGGCGGCGACGGCATGCTGTGGGGACTGACCCGCACGACGGCCGCGGACCAGCTGACGCTGCTCCAGCAGGTCTTCGGGGACGACGCGAAGCTGAGCGCGGCCTCACAGGCGTATGTCGAGGGGCTGATGCGGCAGATCGCCGCCGACCAGCACTGGGGCGTCTCGGCCGCCGCCGACGGTTCCGCGTGGGCGCTGAAGAACGGCTGGCTGGCGCGCAGCACCACCGGGCTGTGGGACATCAACAGCATCGGGCGGGTGACGGTGGACGGCCACGACTACCTGGTGACCGTCCTGTCCGACGGCAACGCGACCCAGGCCGGGGGCATCTCGCTGGTCGAGAAGGCGGCACGGGCGGCGGTCTCGGCGTTCCCCGGAAACGACGGCGAGTCGTCCTCGGCGTCCGCCGCCACGTCGCCGTCGTCCGCCGCGGACTGAGCCGGACAGGCCCTAGAACTCGTCCAGGGGACGGTGGGTGCGGCGGCGGCCGCGCCACATGACGACCGCGACGACCAGCAGCACACCGCCGGCGCTGCCCGCCAGCGGGCCCGCCCAGCCCGACATGCCGTCGTCCGCCGCGGCGGTGTCGGGCCCGGCGCCGAAGTACTTCCGGTCGTACGCGGCGGCCTTCAGGCCCTCCGGATCGAGGCGGCCGGCGGCCTTGAGGGCCGCGGCCGGGTCGATGAAGCCGAAGCCGCGGGAGTCGTCCCGGCCGCTGCTGGGCGCGTTGCGGGCGGTGTCCTCCAGGAGCTTCTTGATCTGGGCCGGGCTCAGGCCCGGGTGGGCCGCCTTGATCAGGGCCACCGCCCCGGAGACGAAGGCGGAGGCCGCGCTGGTGCCCCAGCCCTCGTAGTAGCGGTGGTCCGGGGCCGCGATGACGACGTCGACACCGGGCGCGCTGACGGTCGCGTACCAGCGGCGGGTGGAGAAGGAGGCTCGGGTGCCGTAGCGGTCGACGGCGGTCGCGGCGATCACGCCGGGGTAGGCGGCCGGGTAGGAGATGTGGTCGCCCTTCTCGCCGCCGTTGCCCGCCGAGGCGACGACGACGGCGCCCTTCTTCAGGGCGTACTGGATGGCCTCGTCCTCGCCGGGCTCCGGGTGCGCGGAGGAGGAGTCGTCGCCGAGCGAGAGGTTGATGACGTCGGCGCCGTGGTCGGCGGCCCAGCGGATGCCCTCGGCGAGGGCGTTGCCCCGGGTGGTGCGGGCCTTGGCGCGGGAGGGGTCGTCGTCCTCCAGGATCACGCGGACGGGGAGGATCCTGGCCTCGGGGGCGATGCCCATGACGCCTTCGCCGTGCCCGGCGCCGTGTCCGTGACCGGCGATGATCCCGGCCATCGCGGTGCCGTGCCGGGCCCAGGAGTCGTCGCCGGGCTTCGCGCCGAATCCGACCAGGTCGGTGCCGGACAGGACGTTGCCGTCGAGGTCGGGGTGGTCGTCCTCGACGCCGGTGTCGAGGACGGCGACGGTGATGCCCTTGCCCTTGGTGGTCCGCCAGGCCTGCTGGGTGTGCATGGCGTCCAGCGCCCACTGCTGTGCGCGGATGCCGTCGGCGTGCGCGGGGACGGCCGGCGCGAGGGCGAGGGACGCGGCGAGGAGCGAGCCGACGAGCCCGGCGCGGTAGGTCGTACGGGTCGTACGGCTGCTCATGACGGTTCCTCCGTGGCCGCGTCGGCGGTCTTGCGGAACGCGCGTTCTATGCGGTCGGCCAGGCCCTGGGCCTCGTTGCCGAGACCGGCCTGCGCGGGGGCCGTGGTGGCGCCGGACTGCGTGGCGTCGGCCGCAGGCTGCGGGGTGTCGATACTGCGGCCGTCGGCCCAGCCGGAGACGGCGAAGACGACGACGGGGGTGTCCGTCAGCACGGAGACGGTCCACGAGGCACGCTGCTTGTCGCCGAAGGCGGCGGCGACGGTGTCCTTCGCCGCGTAGGGGCGGGGCATGAGGTCGGCGCGGCGGTCGAGCCCCTCCTTGCGGAACCGGGCGGCCAGGGCGCTCATGGTCGCCGCGTCCGCCTTGGTGAAGAGCAGGCCGACGGTGGTGACGTAGCTGCGGGTCGCGTCCGTGTAGGTGGCGCGCAGCAGACGGCGGCAGCCGGCCGGGGCGAGGACCTTGTGCAGCAACGGGTCGAACGCGTTCTGACAGCCGCCGTCCGGGGCGACGGCGATCCGCGTCCAGGTCCTGTCGGCGCCGCCGGGGCCCGCTCCGGTGCCCTGCACGGTGGGCGGGAACAACTGGTCCACGGGGATGCTGTGCCACAGTTCGGCGGCCGCCGCGAAGGTGTCGGGGGCGCCGTCTTCGCCGGACCCGCCGGTCAGCCAACTGCCCGTCGCGGCACCGCCGATGAGCCCGAACCCGAGCACCACGCAGACGGCCGCGGCGGTGGTACGGGACCGCAGGCGCCCCGCGAGGGGCCCCGGGCGCGCCTGCCCGTCGTACCCCTCCGGCTCGCCGAACGTCACGACGGGACGGTCCGCGGGCGGGGTCATCGCGGTCCAGGAGAGCGCCGGGTCCGGGGTCACGGACGCGGGGGCCGCGGGGGTGCCCGCGGAGTGCGGAGGTATGCCTGCGGCACCGGGCGGCGCGGACTGCGCCGGCATGGCGAAGGCCGCGGGAGGAGTCAGCGGCGTCCAGGCCTCGGGCTCGGCCTCGCCCGCCCGGCCCGGCGCGACGGCACCGAAGCCGACGGCGGCCTCCGCACGCTTCGGGGGTACGTCACCGGAGCCGCCGAAGGCGGTGGCGGGCGGGACGGCCGGTGCCACTGCGGTCGGCGGGACGGTGCCCGACGGGACACCGGGCCGGCTGTCCGGCCGCGGCGGCACCGCCCCGGAGGCGGGCCCCCCGAAGACATCGGCGGACGGAACACGAGGCCGGTCCTGCGGAGGCGACGGGACCGTCGTCGAGGCCGGGCGCCGGAAGAAGTCCGTGCGGGTGCCGGTGTCCGGGCGCGTCTGCGGGCGCGGCGGCACGGCGGTGGTGCCGGGACGGTTCTGCGCGGCGGCGGGGGTGGCGCCCCGCTCGGTGTCCGACCCGGGCTGCGGGGCCGGGGGGACCGGGCGGAGGCGGGCGGTCGTCTCCGAGGGCGTCTCGGCGGGCGCACCGGGGGTCCGCGACTGGGCCGGGGGCCGGTGTCCGGGCCGCGGCGGCACACCACCGGACGGCGGGGCGTCCGGGAGACGCGTCGCGGCGGACGGCGGGGCGTCCGGGAGACGCGTCCCAGCCGACGGCGGCCCATCCGGGAAGCGTGCCGCGGCCGACGGTCCGGACGGCGGAGCGTCCGGCAGACGCGTAGCAGCCGACGGCGGAGCGTCGGGCAGGCGCGCCCCGGCCGACGGCGGCGCATCCGGCAGACGCCTCGCGGCCGACGGCGGCCCATCCGGGAAGCGTGCCGCGCCGGACGGTGCGGACGGCGGAGCGTCCGGCAGACGCGTAGCAGCCGACGGCGGGCCGTCCGACAGACGCGTCCCAGCCGACGGCGGGGCGTCCGGGAAGCGTGCCGTGGCTGCCGGTGGAGGCGGAAGCGTGGAAGCGCGGTCGGCGCGGAGGACGGACGCGGTGGACCCGAAGCTCGGAAAACGCGTCGCACCTGCCAGGGGAGGACCGGCCGGGGAAGGGTCCGTACCGGCCCGGTCACCGCCGGCCGTGGAGAGCGCCCCGCTGCCGGTGCGCGCCGGGGACGACGGGCCATGCGTCGGTGCCGGCCCGGCGGTTTGCCCGAAGCCCGTCGGCACGGCGTTCGGCACGGCGCCCGGCCTGGACCCCGCGGAAGCCCCGGAAGCCCCGGGGGCCTCCGGCGCAGCGCCCGACGGGTCGTTCGCGGGAGGCGTGGTGGGTGCGGGCCGGGGACCGGGTCCGGGTTCCGGGGACCTGTCCGCGTCCACCCGCTCGTCGAGGGAGCCGGAGGGGCCGGAGGAGCCGCTCGGACCGGACGAGCCGGAGGCGCCGTCGGCATCGGAGGACGGGGGCGTGGTGGGGCGCGGTGGAACGGGGGCGCGGCGCGCTTCCGTGCTCATGCACCCCCCGCTTCCTCGTACCCGGGCCGTCGCTCTCGTGCGCGGGCCGCCGTACAGCTCACGCCCGGCCTGCCCGCAGCGCAGTCGCTGCGCCTCGGGCACGCATACCCGCACGGACGGGCCGTCATCCCGGCGCGGACCTGCGACCGGCGCCGGTTCCTCCGTGCGTGCGCGTCACTCTACGGCTTGTTCGAGGCCGTACGGGAACCAGTCCACGACGCCGGGGCATCTGCCCGGATCGTCCCCCTACCCTGCGGTAATCCTGTCTGGCAGTCTTCGTGCATGACTGCGCGCGCTGCCGACCGGGCCCGTTACGACCGGGCCACCGCCCATCTCGACGCCCCGCTTGCGATCGTCGATCTGGATGCCTTCGACGCCAACGCCGAGGATCTGGTGCGCAGGGCCGGCGGCAAGCCGATCCGGGTCGCCAGCAAGTCCGTGCGCTGCCGGGCCCTGCTCGAACGCGTCCTGGCGAAGGACGGCTTCGCGGGCATCATGTCCCTGACCCTCGCCGAGTCCCTCTGGCTGGCGCGCTCGGGCTTCGACGACGTCCTGCTCGCCTACCCCTCCGTCGACCGCGCCGCCTACGCGGAGCTCACCGCCGATCCCAAGCTGGCGGCCGCCGTGACCGTGATGGTCGACGACGTGGCGCAGCTCGACCTGATCGACGCCGCGCGTGCCGGCGGAAGCGAAGTGGTGCGGGTCTGTCTGGAGATGGACACGGCGCTGAAGCTGTTCGGCGGCCGGGTGCGGGTCGGTGCCCGCCGCTCCCCGCTGCACTCCCCCGAGCAGCTCGCCGACCTGGCGCGCGCGGTACAGAGGCGGCCGGGGTTCAAGGTCGTCGCGATCATGGCGTACGAGGGTCACATAGCCGGTGTCGGGGACTCGGTCGCCGGCCGGCCGCTGCGCTCGCGCGCCGTGCGGCTGATGCAGGCGACGGCCCGCCGGGAGCTGGCCGAGCGGCGCGCGGCGGTCGTACGGGCGGTCCGGGCCGTCGTGCCCGACCTGGAGTACGTCAACGGCGGCGGCACCGGCAGCGTGCAGTCCACGGTGGCCGAGGACGCGGTCACCGAGGTCGCGGCCGGTTCCGGGCTGTACGTGCCGAGGCTCTTCGACAACTACACGTCCTTCAGCGGGCGTCCGGCCGCCCTCTTCGCCCAGCCCGTGGTGCGGCGGCCGGGGGTCGGGGTGGTGACCGTCCTGGGCGGCGGCTATCCCGCCTCGGGCGCCGCCGGACGCGACCGGCTTCCGGTGCCGTACCTGCCCGAGGGGCTGCGCTACGACCCGCAGGAGGGGCCCGGCGAGGCCCAGACGCCGCTGCTCGGCGCCCCCGCCGACGACCTGCTCATCGGCGACAAGGTGTGGTTCCGGCACGCGAAGGCCGGTGAGCTGTGCGAGCGGTTCGACGTGCTGCACCTGATCGAAGGGGACGCGGTCACGGCGACCGTGCCGACGTACCGCGGCGAGGGCCACGCCTTCCTGTGAGCAACCCCAAGAGGGCCGAAGTTCTGGGAACTTCGGCCCTCTGGCAGTTCAGCGGGCCGGAGACAGGTCCTACAGGGGCGTGACGTACGCGCCCGAGATGCCGCCGTCGACCAGGAAGTCGCTGGCGTTGACGAAGGAGGAGTCGTCGCTCGCCAGGAACGCGACGGCGGCGGCGATCTCCTCGGCCTCGGCGAACCGGCCGACCGGAATGTGCACGAGACGGCGGGCGGCCCGCTCCGGGTCCTTGGCGAACAGCTCCTGGAGCAACGGGGTGTTGACCGGTCCGGGGCACAGCGCGTTGACACGGATGCCCTCGCGGGCGAACTGCACGCCGAGTTCACGGGACATCGCCAGGACACCGCCCTTGGAGGCGGTGTAGGAGATCTGGGAGGTGGCCGCGCCCATCCGGGCCACGAAGGACGCCGTGTTGATGATGGAGCCCTTGCCCTGGCGCCGCATGTAGGGGATGGCGGCCTTGCAGCACAGGTAGACGGAGGTGAGGTTGACCTCCTGGACGCGCTTCCAGGCCTCGAGACCGGTGTCGAGGATGGAGTCGTCGTCGGGCGGTGAGATGCCCGCGTTGTTGAAGGCGATGTCCACGCTTCCGTAGGTGTCGTAGGCCGTCTTGAACAGGGCCTCGACCTGCTCGGGGTCGGTGACGTCGGCCTTCACGAAGATCCCGCCGACTTCCTCGGCGGCGGCCTTGCCGCGGGTCTCGTCGACGTCCGCGCAGACGACGTGGGCGCCCTCGGAGGCGAGCCGGCGGGCGGTGGCGAGGCCGATGCCGCTGCCGGCTCCGGTGATGACGGCGGTGCGGCCTGCCAGCCGGCGGCAGACGGCTTCAGGGGTCTGTGCGGTCACTGTGCGGGGCCCTCCGTGCTGATGAAGACGTTCTTGGTCTCGGTGAAGGCGGTGAGGGCGTCGGGGCCGAGTTCGCGGCCGACGCCGGACTGCTTGAAGCCGCCGAACGGGGTCCAGTAGCGGACGCTGGAGTGGGAGTTGACCGACAGGTTGCCGGCCCGCACGGCCCGCGAGACCCGCAGGGCGCGGCCGACGTCCCGGGTCCACAGGGAGCCGGCGAGGCCGTAGTCGGTCGCGTTGGCGAGCGCCACGGCCTGCTCCTCGTCGTCGAAGGGGAGGACGACGGCGACGGGTCCGAAGACCTCCTCGACGGCCACCCGGGCGCGCGGGTCGACGCCGGTGAGGACGGTGGGCGGGAACCAGTAGCCGGGGCCTTCGGGCGCCTTGCCGCGGATGCCTGGCGCGTCCGGGTCGACGTAGGACCGCACGCGTTCCAGCTGGGGCCTGGAGATCAGCGGGCCCATCTGGGTCTGCTCGTCGGCCGGGTCGCCGACGCGGACGGACTCGATCGCGGGCGCGAGCAGCTCCAGGAAGCGTTCGTACACCGGGCGTTGGACGAGGATGCGGGTGCGCGCGCAGCAGTCCTGGCCGGAGTTGTCGAGGAAGGACATGGGGGCGGCGGCCGCGGCGGCTTCGAGGTCGGCGTCGGCGAAGACGATGTTCGGGCTCTTGCCGCCGAGTTCGAGGGTGACGCGCTTGAGGCGGTCCGCGCCCCTGGCCCACACCTGCTTGCCGACGGCGGTGGACCCGGTGAACACGATCTTCGCGACGCCGGGGTGCTCGACGAGCGCGGCTCCGGCGACCGGGCCGTGGCCGGGCAGCACCTGGAAGAGGTCCTGCGGAAGCCCGGCCTCCAGGGCGAGTTCGGCCAGCCGCAGGGCCGTCAGCGGTGTCGTCTCGGCTGGTTTGAGGATCACCGCGTTGCCTGCCGCGAGTGCGGGCGCGGTGCCCCAGGCCGCGATGGGCATGGGGAAGTTCCAGGGCGCGATGACGCCGACGACGCCGAGCGGTTCGAGGATCGTCACGTCCAGGCCGCCGGCCACCGGGATCTGACGCCCGGTCAGCCGCTCGACCCCGCCGGCCGCGTAGTCGAGCAGGTCGCGTACGTTGCCCGCCTCCCAGCGGGCGTTGCCGACCGTGTGCCCGGCCTCCAGGACCTCCGACTGGGCCAGTTCCTCCCGGTGTTCGTCCACCGCGACGGCGAACCGGCGCAGCAGCCGGGCCCGGTCGCCGGGCGCGAGGGCGGCCCAGCGTTCCTGCGCCCGTGCGGCGCGTACGACCGCCGCGTGCACGTCGGCCGCGTCGGCGGCCGGTACGGTCGCGACGACCTCCTCGGTGGCGGGGTTGCGTACCTGGAGTTCGTGTTCCCGCGCGTGCTCCTGCTCGGGTTCGCGTTCCTGCTCGCGTTCCGTCTCGCGTTCCCGGGGCTCGTGCTCGGGCTCGTGCTCGTGGGACAAGAAGGGCCTCACATGCGTTCGAAGGAGCGGCGCAGCTCCCAGTCGGTGACCGCGGCGTCGTAGGCCTCCAGCTCGACGCGGGCCATGTTGCGGTAGTGCGCGACGACCTCGTCGCCGAAGGCGGCACGGGCTATGGGGCTGTCCGCCCAGAGTTCGGCGGCCTCGCGCAGCGTGGTGGGCACCTGTGCGTATGCGGCGGCGTAGGCGTTGCCCGCGCAGGCCTCGGGCAGGTCGAGCTTGTGCTCGATGCCGTAGAGCCCGGCCGCGACGAGTCCGGCGACGGCGAGGTGCGGGTTGACGTCGCCGCCGGGCAGCCGGTTCTCGAACCGCATCGAGCGGCCGTGGCCGACCACGCGCAGGGCGCAGGTGCGGTTGTCGTGGCCCCAGGCGACGGCGGTCGGCGCGAAGGAGCCCGGCTGGAAGCGCTTGTAGGAGTTGATGTTGGGGGCGTAGAGCAGGGAGAAGTCGCGCAGCGCGGCGAGCTGTCCGGCGAGGAAGTGGCGCATCACCTCGGACATGCCGTCCGGATCGTCCGCGCCGCCCGCCATGGCGTTGGTGCCGTCCGCGGCCGCGAGCGAGAGGTGGATGTGGCAGGAGTTGCCCTCGCGCTCGTTGTACTTGGCCATGAAGGTCAGCGAGACGCCCTCCTGGGCGGCGATCTCCTTGGCTCCGGTCTTGTAGACGGCGTGCTGGTCGCAGGTGACCAGGGCCTCGTCGTAGCGGAAGGCGATCTCGTGCTGGCCGGGGTTGCACTCGCCCTTGGCGGACTCGACCGTGAGGCCGGCGGCGGCCATCTCGTTGCGGATGCGGCGCAGCAGGGGCTCGACCCGGCCGGTGCCGAGCACCGAGTAGTCGACGTTGTACTGGTTGGCCGGGGTCAGGCCGCGGTAGTTGGCGTCCCAGGCCTGCTCGTAGGTGTCCTTGAAGACGATGAACTCCAGCTCGGTGCCGACCTGGGCGGTGTACCCGTGCTCGGCGAGCCGGTCCAGCTGGCGGCGCAGGATCTGCCGGGGCGCGGCGACCACGGGCGAGCCGTCCTCCCAGGCGAGGTCGGCGATCACCAGGGCCGTGCCGGCGTTCCAGGGCACCCGGCGCAGCGTGGACAGGTCGGGGTGCAGGGCGAAGTCGCCGTAGCCGCGGTCCCAGGAGGACATCGCGTACCCGTCGACGGTGTTCATCTCGGTGTCGACGGCCAGCAGGTAGTTGCAGCCCTCGGTGCCGTGCTCCAGGACCTCGTCGAGGAAGAACCGGGCGGCGAACCGCTTGCCCTGGAGCCGGCCCTGCATGTCGGGAAAGGCCAGGACGACGGTGTCGATCTCACCGCTCGCGACGAGGGCCCGCAGCTCCTCGACGCTCAGCGGGGGCGTGCGGTCTGCCACAGGGGGCCTCCTTCGCCGGGCCGGGAGCCATAAGGTATTGCCGGGAACCATTGCTTGGGAAGGGGGTGCGGCCGCATGTCGCGGGGCACGGACCCGGAGAGACCGGCCGCCGAAGGACCGGACGACCGTCTCGCGCCGGTGCTGCGGCCGGTCCGGACGGGCAACGGCTTCGAGGAGGCGCTGGAGCAGATCCTCCAGGTCGTCCGGCTGGGCCTGGTGCCCGGCGGCGGGCGGCTGCCGGCCGAGCGGGAGCTGGCGGAGCGGCTCGGGATCAGCCGGGTGACGCTGCGCGAGGTGCTGAAGGTGCTCCAGGACCAGGGGCTGGTCGAGCCCCGCCGGGGCCGCTACGGCGGGACGTTCGTGCTGCCGCGCGCGGACGCCGGCGGCGAGGACGAACTGCGCCGCCGGATCGCCGAGGTCGACATCGAGGACGTGCTGCGCTTCCGGGAGGTGCTGGAGGTCGGCGCGGCCGGGCTGTGCGCGGCGCACGGGCTGACGGACGAGCAGGCGGCCCGGCTGCGCGAGGCGCTGGCCCGCACGCACGACGCGCCGCTCGCGGAGTACCGGCGCCGGGACACGCTGCTCCACCTCACCCTGGCCGAGCTGTGCGGCTCCGCGTCGCTGGCCGCGCGGTACGCGGCCGTCCGGGCCACCGTGAACGACCTGCTGGACTGCATCCCGCTGCTCGTACGCAACCTGGAGCACTCGCAGCGCCAGCACAGCGCCCTGGTCGAGGCGGTCCTGGACGGGGACGCGGACGCGGCCCGGGAGATCGCGCGGGAGCACTGCGCGGGGACGGCGGCGCTGCTGCGGGGCTTCCTGGCGTGAGCCCCCCGGCCGACGGACCGGACCTCTTGCCGCGCACGGGTGGCCTCGGCAAAGGTATGGGGGCAATCCATTGCACGATGTGGGAGATCGCATGGCGCGCAGACCGCTGATCGGTGTCAGTACGTATCTGGAGCCCGCGGTGCGCTGGGGCGTGTGGGAGCTGGAGGCGGCGCTGCTGCCGGCCGGGTATCCGCGACTCGTCCAGCGGGCCGGCGGACTGGCCGCGATGCTGCCGCCGGACGGGCCGGAGCATGCCGCCGCGACCGTGGCACGGCTCGACGGGCTGGTGATCGCGGGCGGTCCGGACGTCGAGCCGGTGCGCTACGGAGCCGAACCCGACCCCCGTACCGGCCCGCCCGCACGCGCCCGGGACGCCTGGGAGCTGGCCCTGATCGAGGCCGCGCTCGCCACGCGCGTCCCGCTGCTGGGCATCTGCCGGGGCATGCAGCTGCTGAACGTCGCGGGCGGCGGCACTCTCGTCCAGCATCTCGACGGGCACGCGGAGGTGGTCGGCGTCTTCGGACTGCACCCCGTCAAACCGGTCCCGGGCACGCTGTACGCGGGGATCGTGCCGGAGGAGACGGCCGTACCGACGTATCACCACCAGGCGGTGGACCGGCTGGGCACGGACCTGGTCGCGTCGGCGTACGCGGCGGACGGCACGGTCGAGGCGATCGAACTGCCCGCCTCGGCGGGGTGGGTGCTGGGCGTGCAGTGGCACCCGGAGATGGGCGAGGACCTGCGCGTACTGCGGGCCCTGGTCACCGCCGCGTCCTGAGCCGGGCGACGGCGAACTCCGCGGCCCTAGTGGTTCGGGGGTGGGGTGGCCGCCGGGGTCGGTGACGGGCCGCGGGTCAGTGACAGGAGGTCGCGCGCCGGGCCCGCCGGCCGGTGTCCGGCCGGCCACACGGCCCGCAGATCCCGCCGCAGTCGGACGCCCTCCACCGGGATGCTGACCAGGCGGCGCATCGCGAGCTCCTCTCCCAGCGCCAGTTCGCTCAGCACGGCGGGCCCGGCCCCGCCGACCGCCGCCGCCTTCACCGCCGTCGTCGAGGACAGCTCGATCAGCGGGCGGGCCAGGCCGCCCAGGGCCGCGTCGAGGACCTGCCGGGTCCCCGAGCCGGTCTCGCGCAGGATCAGCGGTGTCGCGGCCAGTTCCCCGGCGGCCAGCGCGCGTCTGCGGCGGGCCCAGGGGTGGCCGGGTGCCGTCACCACGATCAGCCGGTCGTGGGCGACGACCGCCGAGTCCAGGCCGGGCGGGACGTCCAGCCCCTCCACGAAGCCGAGGTCCGCCTCCCCCGAGACCAGCCGTTCCGCCACCGACGCCGAGTTCCCCGCCAGCAGCGACACCGCGGTGTCGGGGCGCTGGGCGCGCAGCGCGAGCAGCCAGCCCGGCAGCAGGTACTCGGCGATCGTCATGCTCGCCGCCACCCGCAGCCGGGAGTCACGGCGATCGCGCAGGGCCTGGGTGCCCGCGTCGAAGGCCTCCGCCGCCTCGACCACCCGTCGCGCCCAGTCGGTCACCAGCGCTCCGGTATCGGTGAGCCGGGAGCCGCGCGGTGAGCGGTCCACCAGTGCCAGGCCCAGCCTGCGTTCCATCGAGCGGATCCGGCTGCTGGCGGCGGGCTGGGTGATGCCGAGCTCCCGCGCGGCCGCGCCGAGGCTGCCCAGCCGTGCCACCGCCAGCAGCAGTTCCAGGGCGCCGAGGTCAGGGACCCGGTGGGCGACCGAATCCCCCTGCTCCCGGGCCCCGCCCGGGCCGCTCGTCTCGCTCATAAGTCCACCTTATGTCCCCATAGGCACATCGCCCCTGGTCGCGGGCGATGGGCCGGGGGATGGTGGGGCCATGGTCACCGAAGCCCATCCCCTGTCCCGTCCGGCCGTCCGCGCCCCGGCGGTCCGCCACCTCGGCCCGAACTGGTATGCCTCCGTCATGGGCACCGCCATCGTGGCCACGGCAGGCGCGGGACTGCCCGTCCACGTTCCCGGCCTGCGTGCCGTCTGCGCGGCCGTGTGGGCCCTGTCGTTCGCTCTGCTGGTGACCCTGCTGACCGCCCGTGCCCTGCACTGGACCCACCACCGGGACCAGGCCCGCGCCCATCTCCTCGATCCCGCGGCGGCCCCGTTCTACGGCTGTCTGGCCATGGCGCTGCTGGCCGTGGGCGGGGGTGCCGTCACCGTCGGCCGGGACGTGATCGGAACGGGGACCGCGGTCGCCCTCGACACGGTCCTGTTCACCGCCGGCACCGTCGTGGGCCTGGCGGCAGCCGTCGCGGTGCCGTACCTGATGGCCGTGCACCACCGGATCGAGCCGGGGCAGGCGACGCCCGTGTGGCTGCTGCCGGTCGTCGCGCCGATGGTGTCCGCCGCGCTCGGACCGCTGCTGGTGCCGCATCTGCCGGCCGGCCAGCCCCGGGAGGCACTGCTGTTGGGCTGCTTCGCGCTGTTCGGGCTGAGCCTGCTGGCGACCCTGCTGATGCTGCCGCTGGTCTTCGGCCGGCTGCTCACCGGCGGGCCGCTGCCGCTCGCGCTCACCCCGACCCTGTTCCTGGTGCTCGGCCCGCTCGGCCAGTCCACGACCGCCGTGGGGAACATCGCGGACGCCGCGCCGGGGGTCGTCCAGGCACCGTACGAGCAGGCCTTCGCGGGCTTCGCCGTCCTGTACGGCGTCCCCGTCCTGGGTTTCGCGCTGTTCTGGCTGTGTCTGGCCACCGCCCTGTGCCTGCGGGCCCACCGGCACGGGATGGGCTTCGCCATGACCTGGTGGGCCTTCACCTTCCCGGTCGGCACCTGTGTCACCGGCGCCGCGGCGCTGGCCCGGCACACCGGTCTTGTCGCCTTCGACGGGCTCGCGGTCGCGCTGTACGCCGTCCTCGTGGGCGCCTGGGCGACGGTGGCCGCGCACACCGTCCGCGGCCTGGTCAGCGGTGTGCTGCTCGCAGGGCCGACGCCAGTGCCCGCGGCGCCTCGGCGAGCGACGGCCCGTACCACGTCAGGTGCCGTCCGCTGACGAACGCGCAGGGCAGCCCGGGGAAGGCCTCGGGACCGTCGTCGGGGGTGAAGCGGTAGGGCTCGTCGGGAAGCACGACGAGGTCCGGCCCGGCGGCGCGCAGCTCCTCCAGGGGGACGCGCGGGTAGCGCTCGGGGTGGGACGCGTACAGGTGGTCGACGCCCAGGCGGGCGAGCACGTCACCGGCGAAGGTGTCCCGGCCCAGGACCATCCAGGGGCGGCGCCAGATCGGCACGACGGCGGTCGTACGTCCCGTGCCGACGGCGGGGCGCCCTCCGGCCCCGGTTTCGGTCGTCGGCGCCGCCCAGGCCGCCTCCGCCTCGTCCAGCCAGCGTGGCCGGGTCCGCGCCCCGCAGGCCCGCAGCACCCGGTCCAGTTCACGGAAGGCCTGCGGCACGTCGCGCACCTCGGTCACCAGCACCTCGAGGCCGCCCGAGCGCAGCGCGGCCAGGTCCGGAGCGCGGTTCTCCTCCTCGTTGGCGATCACCAGGTCGGGCGCGAGGGTGAGGATCCGCTCGGTCTTCGGGTTCTTCGTCCCGCCGACGCGGGCCACGTCGAGGCCGGCGGGGTGGGTGCACCAGTCGGTGACGCCGACCAGGGCGCCGGGCAGGGACACGGCCACCGCCTCGGTCAGGGACGGCACCAGCGAGACGATCCGCATCGGCTACCGCCGCCTGCCGCGTCTGTCCTGGACGGCCTCGACGTGCTCCGCCACCGCCACCACGACCACACGGGTGTCCGGTACGGTCGCCCGCCAGCGGTGGCGCACCCCGCCGGTCAGGTACAGCGTGTCCCCGCGGCCGAGGCGGTACGCGCGGCCTTCCGCCTCGATCTCCACCGCGCCGTCGGCGACGTACATCAGCTGGTCGTTGCGGTACTGGATCTCACGGCCCGCCTCGTGGTCGCCGGTGAACTCCGAGGCGTGCATCTGGTGGTGCCCGCGGACCAGCGACCTGGCCTGGGGTCCGGCGCCCGGCACGGTGTCCTCGGCGCGCACGACGTCCACGCTGCACGCCGGGTCGGCGGCGGCGAGGAGTTCGACGGCGGTGGTGCGCAGGGCGTCGGCGACCTTCTCCAGGGAGCTTCTGCTGGGGCGCGCGCGGTCGTTCTCGACCTGGCTCAGAAAGGGGACCGACAGGCCGCTTCGCTCGGCCACGACGGCAAGGGTGAGCTCCAGCGCGCGACGGCGCCGCCGCACGGCCGCGCCCACCCGCAGGGGCTGTTCCTTGTGGTCGCCCATCGCGCCCGCCGCCTCCTCCGCTGGTCGCCCGGTCGTCCGTGCGCGAGGGTCCGCGCGCACTCCTCCTGATGAGTTCTCTGCACCCTACGCATGTTCGGCAAACCGTTTCAGGCGGCCGTCACATCGGCGACACATTGCGTCGGGTCGGACCTCACAGTTCTCGCCAGTGGATCAATCGGCCGGACCTCCGGAGCCTCACTCCCCTCGCACGGGACGAACGGGCTGATGGGCAGGGTCGGGCGCCCTCCGGGACCGGTGACGGGCGTGTCCGACGGGGCCGCCAGGGCCCGGCTGCCGCCGGGGGCGCGGACGGTCGGCAGGTCGGCATGTCCGGACGCGGGCCGCAAGGCCGGTGCCGGCCGACTGCCGGTTCCCTCCCGCACGGACTGACCCTCGATCAGCACGAGCGTGGTGCTTTTCGCTTGAACGCGTGAGCGCTCCCCGATGTTCCCGGCCGTTCACCCGGTATGTTCCCGCCCGTCTCCCGGGTCCGAACCCGCTGGTCAACACGGGGTGGCGGGGGCGTCGAGGCGTGTGCCGGCCCGTCGGGTGCGGTGGACGCGGGCGAGGCGGGCCGGAGGACGGCGGGCCCCGGACGGGCGGGCCGTGGGTGGCCCTCCGGACGCTGGGGAACGGCCGGCGAACTGCGGGCGAACCGGCCGTGGCAGCCGGATGCCCCGGCCCGGTGCCCCCGCGGACCCGAACCATTCGTAGCTTTGTGTGGTTGTCCGGATCTTTTCCGTAGGCATGGGAGTGATCCCCCGGCGCGCGGCGGGCGCGTGGGCTCCGGTCGGTTTCCTGACATGACCCGAGGGGCGGGCCTTTCCGCACGCTGTCAGGTCGCGCGGAGAGGCCCACCCCTCGGAGATTCGTCCCACCGGTGCCGGGCCCGATCCGGTGATGTCCCAGGACTTGCCGGTGGCGGGTGCCCTAGGACTCGGCCGGGACGGGAGCCGCCTTGTCGACGACGTCCGGGTTGTCCTTCAGCCAGGCGCGCACGGCCTCCTGCTGCCTGCCCTTGCCCGCCTTGTTGATCGCCGCTTCCAGGCCGGTGAGCTGCTTCTCGGTCATGCGGAAGTTCTTCAGCCAGGTGCCGACGACCGGGTTGTCGGCGGCGAAGCCCTTGCGGGCCAGCGTGTGCACGCCGTCGCCCGTGCCCCAGGCGCCCCTGGGGTCCTTCAGCTTCTTCAGGTCGTAGTCGTTGTACGCCCAGTGCGGCGACCAGAGCGTGACGACGATCGGTTCCTTCCTGCTGTAGGCGCGCTTGAGCTCGGCGAGCATCGCGGGCGTGGAGCTGTCGACGACCTTGTACTCCTGGTCCAGGCCGTACTCCTTGAGGACCTTGCTCTTGAGCAGGGCCGTCTCGCCGGCGCTGGACTCGATGCCGGTGATCTTCCCGCCGAACCGCGACGCCTGGCCCTTGAGGTCGTCGAGGGAGTCGACGCCCTTCACGTACGAGGGCACGCTGAGCTCCAGGGACGTCCTGCCGTACCAGGAGCCGAGGTCGTCGAGGCGGTCCCCGTACTTCTTCCAGTACTGCGCGTGGGTGGTGGGCAGCCAGGAGTCGGTCTCGAAGTCGACGTCGCCCTGGGCGAGCGAGGTGTACAGCGGCCCGGCGTCGTACTGCTTCGCGTCGACCTGGAAGCCGCGCCGTTCGAGGATCTCCTTCCAGAGGAAGGTGGAGGCGACGCCCTCGTCCCAGGGGATGTACCCGATGGTGACCTTCTTGCCCTGGCCGACGTCCTTGCCCTCGGCGACGGCCGGTGTGCCGTCGGTACCGCCGAGGACGCCCAGGCCGCCGGACACGAGACCGAGGACGACGATGCCGATCACGGCGAACTGCGGACGGGGACGGTAGGACCAGATCCTCGTGCCTCCGGCGGCGCGCGCCCGCAGAGCGGCGCGGCGGCCGAGCGGGGAGACCTGGGTGCCGAGTGCGCCGGTCATCCGGTCGAGGTAGATCGCGAGGATCACGATGGCGACGCCGGCTTCGGAGCCGAGGCCGACGTCGAGCTGGCCGATGGCCTCGTTGACGTCGCCGCCGAGGCCGCCGGTGCCCACCATGCCGGCGATCGCGGCCATGGACAGGCCGAGCATGATGACCTGGTTGACGCCCGCCATCACGGTGGGCAGGGCCAGCGGCAGCTGGACGCGCAGCAGGGTGTCGCGGGGCGTGGTGCCGAACGCCTCGGCGGCCTCGACCAGTTCCTTGTCGACCTGCCGGATGCCCAGTTCGGTCATGCGCACGCCCGGGGCGAGCGCGAAGATCAGGGTGGCGACGATGCCCGCGGAGGCGCCGGTGCCGAAGAAGAGGATCGCCGGGATGAGGTAGATCATCGCGGGCAGCGTCTGCATGAAGTCCAGGACCGGGCGGACCAGTGCGCCGACCCGCTCGGAGCGGGCCGCCCAGATGCCCAACGGGACCGAGATCACCAGGGCGATGACGGTGGCGACGAGGACCAGCGACAGGGTGACCATCGCGTCGTCCCACAGTCCGAGGGAGTCGATGAAGGCGAATCCGACGAAGGTGAGGACACCGGCGAGGGTGCCGCGCAGCCAGAAGGCCAGCACGGCGAAGATCCCGGCGAGCAGCAGCGGCTGCGGGGCCTGGAGTACGGCGTCGATGCCGTCGTAGGCACCGGTGAAGACGGCCTTGAGGAGGTCGAACAGCCAGGACACATGGCCGAGCAGCCAGTCGACCGCGCTGTTGACCCAGTCGCCGAGCGGAATCCTAGGCACGGGCCACCGCCTTGGCGCAGTCCTTCGCGTCGCCCGCGGCCGTCGCCTTCGCGTCGCCCGTCGTCGCCTTCGCGTCGCCCTTCGCGCTGTCCGTCGCGCGGGGCGTGTCGCAGCTGCCCGGTGCGGTGGCCGGCTCGTCGCCGAGGAAGCCGAGCAGACGCTGTCGCGGCACGACCCCGACGAGGGTGCGCCGGGCGTCGAGCACCGCGACGGGGTGCGGCACGCGCGCGCTGATCGCGCACAGTTCGGTGAACGGTGTCCGCGGCGTCGCGGTCTCGCAGCCGCAGTCGGCCTCGTCGCCGCGTACCGCGCGGTCCATGACGGCATCGGCGGTCAGCACCCGGGAGCGGTCGACGTCCTGGGTGAAGGAGGCGACGTAGTCGTCGGCGGGTCGGACGAGGATGTCCTGCGCGGTGCCGATCTGCGCGACCCGGCCGTCGCGCATCACCGCGACCCGGTCGCCCAGACGCATCGCCTCGTTGAGGTCGTGGGTGATGAAGACGATCGTCTTCTTCAGCGTCTTCTGGAGTTCGAGGAGCTGGTCCTGCATGTCGCGCCGGATCAGCGGGTCGAGTGCGCTGAACGACTCGTCCATGAGGAGCAGTTCGGCGTCGGTGGCGAGGGCGCGGGCCAGTCCGACGCGCTGCTGCATACCGCCTGACAGCTCGTCGGGCCAGGACTTCTCCCAGCCGGCCAGGCCGCACAGGGCGAGCGCCTCGTCGGCGCGGCGTGCGCGCTCGGCGCGGGGCACGCCCTGCACCGCCAGACCGTAGGCGGCGTTGTCGCGGACGCTGCGGTGCGGGAAGAGCGCGAAGTGCTGGAAGACCATGCTGATCCTCCTGGAGCGGACCTCGCGCAGGCCGCGGGCGTCGAGTCCGGTCAGGTCCTGGCCGCCGAAGCGGACCTGCCCGGCCGTCGGCGGGAGCAGGCCGTTGAGCATGCGCAGCAGCGTGGACTTCCCCGATCCGGACAGGCCCATGACGACGAAGATCTCGCCCGGTTCCACGGTGAAGGAGGCGTCGATCACGGCGGCGGTGGCGCCGTCGGCGCGCAGCTCCTCCCGGTCGGCTCCGTTGCGCAGCCGCTCGACTGCCTGGTCCGGTCGTCTGCCGAACACCTTGTAGAGATGTTCGGCTTCAAGTGTCGCTGACACACGGGCCTCTTGCTCTCGGGGACAGGTCACGGAGAGACGGCCGACCGCAAACGTTGAAACTGCAATCTCCGTCGCTCCGAAGCGGCGCCTGCCCCGGCTTTCACCCGCCAAACACCCCCGTGGCCCAGCTCACAGTGCATTCGCTTCCGCCACGTGCCCGCCGCGCTGTCGCCCTGACGAGTGGTTGTCGGTGCCGTACGGCATGATGCGAGCGTGACCGGACGACTGATGCTCCTCGACACCGCCTCCCTGTACTTCCGCGCCTACTTCGGTGTGCCGGACTCCGTGAAGGCACCGGACGGCACCCCGGTGAACGCGGTGCGCGGGCTGCTGGAGTTCATCGACCGGCTGGTCAAGGACCATCACCCGGAGCACCTGGTGGCCTGCATGGACGCCGACTGGCGGCCGCACTGGCGGGTCGAGCTGATCCCCTCGTACAAAGCGCACCGGGTCGCCGAGGAGCGCGCGGCCGGCCCGGACGAGGAGGAGGTGCCGGACACGCTGTCCCCGCAGGTGCCGGTCATCGAGGAGGTCCTGGACGCGATCGGCATCGCCCGCGTGGGCGTCGCGGACTACGAGGCGGACGACGTGATCGGCACGTTCACCGCGCGCGCGAAGGGATCGGTCGACATCGTCACCGGCGACCGCGACCTGTACCAGCTCGTGGACGACGCGCGCGGGGTGCGTGTGCTGTATCCGCTCAAGGGGGTCGGCACGCTCCAGCTGACCGACGAGGCACTGCTGCGGGAGAAGTACGGCGTCGACGGACGCGGGTACGCGGATCTGGCGCTGCTGCGCGGCGACCCGAGCGACGGCCTGCCCGGGGTGCCCGGGGTCGGCGAGAAGACGGCGGCCAAGCTGCTCGCCGAGTTCGGCGACCTGGCCGGGATCATGGCGGCCGTGGACGACCGACCGTCGTGCGGTACATCGTCCACATCACTTGGGGGCAGCTGTGCAGCCCTTCCGCCCTCAGCAGCAGCATGACGGTCTGCAGGTACATCCC
>NZ_JBEOWS010000140.1:0-22927 GCF_040296125.1 Streptomyces sp. NPDC002265
CCCGCCGAATACGAAGTCAACTACTACCTGACGGCCACGAAACGCCTGGTCACAGCCACAACCTAGAGTCTCCGGACAACCCGGTGCGGTTCACAATCGTGTGTTGGAGAGCGTCGAAACCGGCCTGCCGTGTCATCAGGAGAGGCGACCCGCGCAATGGGCTCCCAGGAAAGTCAATTGACTGTGAAAAGATTCTCTTCCGCCAGCGTCCTCCCTGTAGTCGTTTTCGTCTTGTTGAGCTTGTTGCTTCCCGGGCGAGCGGCGAGCGCGAGTCCCGGTCTGCCCGGCAATGTCGTGCTCCAATGGAATGCCGCCGCCCTGCAAGCGGTACAAAACTCCGCGCTAGGACCACCCATGGTGGCCCGGGCCCTGGCCGTCGTGCACACGTGTATGTATGACGCGTGGGCCGCTTACGACAGCAGGGCTGTCGGCACTCGACTCGGGGGAACGCTGCGCCGCCCTCCGGGGCAGCGCACGTTGCCCAATAGAGTCAAGGCAGTCAGTTTCGCCGCCTACCGCGCCGCGGTCGACCTGTTTCCTGGCCGCGCTACCACGGATTTCGATCCGTTGATGGCCCGCCTCGGCTACGACTCGGCTGATGCCACGACGGACCTCAACTCAGCCGCCGGGGTGGGCAACGTGGCCTGCCGGGCCGTGCTGAATTTCCGACACGCAGACGGCTCCAACCAACTCGGTAACGAGCCCGGCGGGTCCGGCGTACCCTACTCCGACTACACCGGCTACCACCCGGTCAACGATGCGATGGACCTGACCCCAGGTGGATCGTTCAACCCGGCGACAGTGCACGACCCCGACCGCTGGCAGCCGCTGCGCTTTGTCAACGCCGCGGGAGCCACTGTCACGCCGTCCTTCCTCGCTCCGTTCTGGGGGAACGTGAAGCCGTTCTCGTTGAAGAGCGGCGATGCCCTGCGCTCATCCACCGGGCCCGTGCGCTTCGCCACCGACCCGGCCTCTTACCGCGAGCAGGCCCAGGCATTGCTCGGCATCAGCGCGGACCTGACCGACAGACAGAAGTCCACTGCGGAGTACTGGGCCGACGGGCCAACTTCGGAGACGCCGCCCGGACATTGGAACCTGTTCGCCGAGTACGTCTCCCGCCGCGACCACCACGGCCCGGGCGCGCCAGGGCTCGAGGCCGACGTCAAGATGTTCTTCGCCCTCAACAATGCCCTCCTCGATGCCAGCATCGTCGCGTGGGACAACAAGCGGGCCTTCGACTCGGTGCGCCCCATCACTGCCATCCGCTACCTCTTCCACGGCCAGCAAGTACGCGCCTGGGGCGGGCCTGGCCAGGGCACGAAGAGCATCGACGGCGGCTCGTGGCTGCCGTACCAGGGGTCGACCTTCCCGACCCCGCCGTTCGCCGAATACTCCTCCGGACACAGCAACTTCAGCGCCGCCGGCGCCACGATCCTGCGCATGGCCACCGGCAGCGACAAGTTCGGTGCGTCGGTAACGATCGCGGCTGGCTCGTCGAAGGTCGAACCTGGGCTGGTCCCGGCCCAGAACATCACTCTCACCTGGGCGACGTTCACCGACGCCGCCGACCAGGCCGGCATGTCCCGCCGGTACGGTGGCATCCACTTCGAACAGGGTGACCTCGACGCGCGGGCGACGGGACGCGCGTGCGGCGAATCCACCTGGGACCTCGCCCGGCGTTACTTCAACGGCACTGCGCAAGTGGTTGTCCCGTAAACGCTGCTTGAGCCCGCTGGTGGAGGGACCTGTGGTCCCTGAGCTGTGGTTTCAATCGATATCGCCGCGACGCGGACCTCGCAGCTGTGGCAGCCAGCGGACATGCCATGGGAACTGCGAGACGTACAGGCCGTCACTACGTCGTCCAGTTCCACTACGCCTTGTCCGACGATGCCTGGGCCATGAAGCTGAGCGAGACTGTGCCTGTGCCGGCCGCAGTGGCCGAGAACCCCAACGCCGCGGTGACCCACCTGCCCGGCGCTGCTTTCCTAGTGGCGCTGTCTCGGACGAGGACCCGAATCTGGAACCGACCGTCCGCATCCACAGCCTTGACGAGCATGTCATCCCCTACGAGACCGTGCGCTGGTTCATGGAGCAGGTGGCCACGGCACCGCGTACGTGGTGCCGTCGACGGCGTGGACGGTCAGTCGCTTGCCGTGGAAGCGGATGTCGTCCTCGGCGGGGGTCCCGATGCGGGCGTCGAGCTCGGGAGCCTGGTGGAAGCGGCCGTGCCCGCAACCCGGACAAATGGAGACGGTCGGACCAGTCTTCGAACTTGGCAGGCAGGCCGTCCTCGTGGCCGGTGACGCTCACAATGCCTCCAGTGCGGTCAGGGCCGCGCGGGCCCGCTCCAAGCGCCGGCCGACGTGGTCTTGGACGTACGCGGCGGCCTCGTCGATGTCCTCGGTGAGTCCTCAGCGCCCTGTTCGGCGATTCAGACGCCGAGCTCGGTCAGCAGGTCGGAGACCGTGCCGGGCACGCTGCCTGCCTGGTTGCGGTGGTCAAAGAGGGCCCGGAGGACGGCCACCCGGTCCTCGTGGTCGGCGGTGTCGCCCAGGGCGCTTTCGCGCAGCGCGCGCGGGCCGAGGCGGATGGTGGCGACGGCGGTCGCGTGGTCGGCGCTCAGCGGTGGGACGGCTTCACTGTGGCGACCGGCGCGGCCAAGGTCTCCCAGAGTGGTGCCAGTTCTCGTCCACGTCATCCGCTCGTGCTTCCACGCAGCCGGGAAGCGGCGGTCACGGGCCGCCGGGAGGCTGGGGGACGGGGCGTACGTCTGGTAGGCGGTCACCGTCGTCTGGGCGTGGGACCGCGTAGATCTGGTGTTTCGAGGGACGGACATGGCCCCCGGGGTGCGTCAGTAGGCGTCCCGGGGGCCAGCGGTTTCGGTGCGGTCATGCGGTCAGGGGACGTTCGGTGTCGCCTCGCAGTTCGGGGTGGCCTTGTCCGTGCCTGACTCGCCGTCGCAGACGTCTGGGGCGCCGTCGCCGCCGTCGAGGGTGTCGTTGCCGGGGCCCGCGCGGAGGGTGTCAGCACCGTCGTCGCCGCGGAGGTCGTCGCGGCCGCCGGCCGAGCCGACAGTGGCCGTGGCGAAGTAGTTGACGTTGTCGCCGAAGATGCGGTCGTCGCCGCCGCCGCCCTCGATCTGGTCGTTGCTCGCGGAGGAAAGGTTGGCGTCCACGACGGAGCTGTCACCGACCAGGACATCTACGCCGCTGCCGCCGATGATGTGGTCGCGGCCGGAGCCGGTGGCGTAGCCGCCGAACTCGTTGCGGACGTTGTGGTCGCCGATCTGGACGCCGCCGTCGGCACCCCCGTTCAGGGTGTCGTCACCCCCGTTGCCCTCGACGTTCCCGCCGGCGTCGCTGTCGCCGATCAGGAAGTCGTTGGGGCCGGCACCGCCGAGGAGCACGTCGTCACCGGCCCCCTGGGCATTACCGGCAGGGGCCCGGGAGTCGCCGACCATGTCGTCGTCACCGTCGCCGCCGTCCAGCTGGTCGCGTCCACCGCCGGACGCACCGCCGGGAGCGCAGCTGTCGCCGACCAGCTCGTCGCGGTCGGCACCACCCTCCAGGTGATCGTTTCCGCCACCTGTGGCAATTCCGCCTCGCTCGGAGAAGCTGTCTCCGATCAAGCGGTCCAAGCCGTCGCCACCAATCAGGACGTCGTTCCCAGAGCCTGTGGCGTTGCCGTCCGGCACATAGGAGTCCCCGATCAGGACGTCGTGCCCGGTGCCGCCGTCGATCTCGTCGTTGCCGAGACCACCGCTGACCGTGTCGTTGCCACCGAGGCTGCAGATCCGGTCGTTTCCGCCGAGCCCGTAGATGATGTCCCGGCCCGAGGTGCCGATGATCACGTCCGCACCGCTGGTCCCGTACGTCGTCACGTCGGGCGCGGTGATGACGATCGTGGCCGGGCGGCCCAGGCACGTCGGCTGCGCCGCGCTGGCGTCCGCCGCGCCGATGGCGAGCATGCCTCCCAGGGTGAGCGCCCCGGCGCATCCGCTCGCGGCGACGCGTCGAAGTCGCGTCCTGGCTCGGTGACGACTTTCTGTCATCGTGCTCCCTTTCGATCATGAACGGACATCCGTGCAGATCGATCCCCGCCGGGCGCAGCGGGTAACGACGCGAGCGTGCGGTGTAGTCGGTTGGCTCAACGGCATACCGCCGTCCGGCCGTGCCGCCGTGCCTCAGTGGTTGCGAGGGAAGCCCACCACGCGGGTCTGTACGGTCAACGGCCCTGTCTCATATTCAGGATGCTGTTGGTGATCTTCACTCGGTCAGGGTGCGGCAGAGTCGCTTGAATCGGCTCGAGGGACGGGGCTGGCGTGATGGTGAGGTGCTTGGTGGGAAGTGTCCGCTCAGTCGGATGATGTTCGTTCCTGCGGCGGTGAGAATGTGCTGGACGTGGGTTTTGGCCATGCCTCGGTAGCGACAGTGCCGTAGTCCGTGGGCGTGGACGGTTTCGGAGACGGTGGCTTCGCAGCCGGCCCGGATCGCATAGTGCTGCCTCCACTGGAGGGTGTCCTGCTCGCGTCGGATCCGTGTCTGGATCTCCTGCAGGGGCTGGGGTAACAAGATGATGTGCCGAGCGCGGTCTTCGGTGGTGCCCGTGCATTCCGGTCGGGCTTCGCAGACCCGGCAGGCCAGCTTGGGGAACAGTGCGGACAGCCGTTCATGTCCGTCTCCCCGCGTGGCCTTCCAGGGATGGCTGGTCACTCCGCGGGGGCAGGTGAGGGTGCGGGCCTGCCAGTCGGGTGTGAAGTCGGCCTTGGTGAAGCCGGGGTGCTCACGAGCCCTCGGGTCGGCCCGAACCGGGCCGGTCAGTACCACCCCGTGGGTGCGGGCGGCCCGGTCGATGGATTCGGGAGTGATGTATCCGGCGTCGACGAAGTGTTCCAGGTCCGTGAACCCCTGTCGGACCAGGTCCTGGTGGATCTGTTCGAGGGCGTCGATGTCCTGCTCGGGCGCCGGCCGGGTGGTGACCTGCACGATCACGTGCGGACCGTCACCACAGGTTTCGCTCTGGTGATCGCGGTAGCCGATCCACTCCTTCTTCCCGGACGCGGTCAGCTTCTGGCTGTAGTGGGCCTCGGCGTCATAGGGAGAGACGATTTCCATGCTGGCCCACGGGACACTGGCCCTCTGCGGGTCCGGCCTTCCCGCGGCCCCGGGACGCGAAGCGGCTCTGCGCGGCATATCGCGCCTGCTCAGCCGGTCCTTGGTGGACTTCGGCCCCCGCCACCGCTGCCGCCCCGAGCCGTCGAACCAGTACTGCTGCACCCACACACGCCGCAGAATGTCCACCTGCGGCAACACCCGCAGCCGCGGCGGGGCTTCATTGCTGAAAACAGCCGACAGCAGTCGCGTTCCGTCCGCGCCGACCTGCAGCGCGTACTCCTCCAGCGCCGCCTTGCCCTTGGGCAGCCGATGGTAAATGGCCGGACGCCCATACCGGTCCGCCCAGTCCGCGGTGACCAATGACGCCGGCCACTGCTCATCCGCCAGCGCCCACTGTTCCAGAGCGGCCCGCAGTGTCGCGGTGACCAACTCCGCGCGGTTCAGCTTCCGAACGGCAGCGAGCACATGCGTGGAATCCGTGCGCACCGCTCCACGCCGTTTGACCAGGCCCGCGGATGCCAGGTGGTCGACCATCACAGCCAGCAGTCGATCCGCCCGGTCATCCTGGGCCATGCGGTCCCGGAACTCGCTGAGCACGGAATGGTCGAAGCCCGGATCGTCCAGCTCAACGCCCAGACAGTACTTCCAGTCCAGCCGGCAGCGGACCGCCTCGGCGGCCTGCCGGTCCGTGAGGTTCTCCGCGTACTGCAGCACCGACACCATCGCCAGCCGAGCCGGCGACAACCCCCGCCGCCCGTCAACCGGATACCAGTCGGCGAAGTACTTCATCGGTGAACAGCTCGTCCAACCGGTCACGCACCCACATGGCCACCGTGCCCTGCGGATTGCTCGCCCGCGCCATCCGCACCGTCAACGGCGGAATCGTCCGCCCCGAACCTGAACCCATCGACATCGCGGCCACCCCTCCGACCGCTCGAACCACCCCGCCCAGACCAGCGCAGCACACCGCACGGATCCACAGGCCAACCACGACACGACTTCACTCCACCGAGTGAAGATCACCAACAGCATCCGAAAAGTGATCCAGAACCAATTCCGGGGAGCGCTGATCAAGCGAACCGGCGCTCGTGGCTCCCGAAGTATTCGCGGGACGGCATCCGCTGGAACGGACACAGCCGATGAGTAGTTGCTGCACGGTCGATGAGCACGATGCCCCTGGCCCGAGCCCGCGTTCCGGGCGCACCTAGGCTGAACGGGACGACCTGTTCCTGGACGTCACCGACTGGACGCCAGAAGAGATCGTCGCGGGTGCGGCCCTGCCCACCGAGCTCGGTCAGTTCGGCGCCAGAGCGACCCGCGTCCCTGGGCGACCCTGATGGCCTGGTGGGCCGTCCTGTACACCCTGTCCATGCTGGCCCGCTACGAGCCCGCAGCCTGGGGCAAGCTCATCAGCGTCGACGACAGCCAGCACGCGGTCCCGATCGAACGGCTCCTGGAACGCACCGTCAACCACCTCCCCGTCCTGATCACGGATGGCATCGTTGAGGTGAGCACCTGATCCCAGAAGTCGCACGGCGCGTGGCCCCCGGCTTCTGCCCGGAGCCTCGCGCCCGTACCCCTAGGGGGTGTGCGGGCGGGTGCTGGTGAAGCGGACGGTGGGTCCCCAGGCTTCCTGTGCGTGGGTCATGCATCACTGGCAGAGCGGCTTCTCTCGGGTTGAACGTGTGGCGCGAGCGTTACAGGAAGGGTTTGTGCAGCTCAACGCCGGTGAAAGTCACCGTAGCGAGTGCAACAGTTGTGGTGCCATCGCTGGATCGAGCGATTCAGCGCAGCAGCTTGTTGATGGCTAGCTCCCGGGTAGGGGCCGGTCGTCGATGACGTTCTTCATGACTGGGTGGAGGTCAGGCGTTGAACTCCGGGTAGGCAGGCAAGTTGCTGGTCGTAGAGCTGCCGGAACGGGGCCAGGTCAGCGGTCGCGACTCGCAATAGGTAACCGGGTTCGACGAACGTGCGTTGTGCCTGCAGCACGTTTTGGGGACGGCGGCCACAGCCTCTTCGAAGGCGGTGGCGGTGTCGAGGGTCTCCCAGCACATGGTGGCGAAGACAATCGCCATCGGATCCGGTTGGTTTCGGGCCGCCTCGGACGGGATTGACGGGTTCATGGGCTGCGTGGACTGCCTGTTGTCAACGATCGATTGCCGACAGGATCGGCGCGGTGATCCGGCCAACTACGGTCGGGGATCCTCAGTCACTGGCGTGCGGTGCGGGTGCAGGGGTCTGGGGCGTGGCGGCCCAGGAGGCGAGCAGGCGCAGGCCCTCTTCGGATGGGGAGGCGGGTTCGGCGGTGTAGATGGTGAGGGTGAGTCCGGGTTCGGCGGTCATCTCCAGCCCTTCGTAGGCGAGGGTGAGTTCGCCCACGGTCGCGTGGTGGTAGCGCTTGAAGCCGGTGCCGTGGTGGCGGACGTTGTGGGCGCCCCAGCGGGTGCGGAAGGCGTCACTGCGGGTGGAGAGTTCGCCGACGAGGTCGTGGAGGTCTTTGTCGTGGGGGTTGCGGCCGGCTTCGGTGCGCAGGATGGCGACGGTGATGTCGGCGGCCTGGTCCCAGTCGGGGTAGAAGCGGCGGGCGTCGGGGCTGAGGAAGGTGAAGCGGGCGAGGTTCTCCTGGTTATGGGGGTCTGCGTAGACGTCCGCATAGAAGGCGCGGGCGAGCCTGTTGGTGGCCAGGAGATCCATACGGCCGTTACGGACGAACGCCGGTCCCTCGGTGACCGCGTCCAGGGTCCATTGCAGGCTCGGGTGCGGCTTCCACCGCCGGGTGGAGCGGCGGCGGGGCCGGGTGAGGGCGTCGGAGCCGTCGGCTGTCTGGGCCAGGTGGAGCAGGTGGGCGCGTTCGGCGTCGTCGAGCTGGAGTGCGCGGGCGACGGCTTCGAGGACGGCCGGGGAGACGCCGGCGAGGTTGCCGCGTTCCAGCTTGGCGTAGTACTCCACACTCACATCGGCGAGGGCGGCGACCTCGCTGCGGCGCAGGCCAGGCACACGCCGACGGCTGCCGGAGGGAAGGCCTGCCTGCTCGGGGGCGATCTTCGCTCGTCGCGAGGTGAGGAACTCGCGGACCTCTACTTGGTTGTCCACACCGTCGACGGTACGTCTCCCGCGCGGCCATAGGGATGTACTGGCGGTACACCCCTTGATGGTGTCTCGCTACCCACGCGATGAGCGGGTTACCTGGATGACGTGGTGCTTTCCGCCCGCCCCGTCACGGCGGGCGCGCACCTGGACCTGCACTCAGCGACGGTCCCGGTCATCCGGTGGCCGTCCGCCTCGACAACCTAAGGAACCCCCCATGCGCGGCGCAGTGATTCACGCCCCCGGTGACGTCCGGTTCGAGACCGTGGACGACCCGAAGATCCTTCAGCCGACCGACGCGGTCATTCGGACAGCCGTGACCTGTGTGTGCGGCTCGGACCTGTGGCCCTACCGCGGCGCGGAGCCGATCGGCGACCCGCATCCGATGGGGCATGAGTACGTCGGGTTCGTGGAGGAGGTCGGCTCCGGGGTCACCTCGGTGAAGCCGGGCCAGTTCGTCGTGGGCTCGTTCGCGACCTCGGACAACACCTGCGCGAACTGCCGCAACGGGTTCCAGTCGAACTGTCTGCACCGTGAGTTCATGTCGACCTGCCAGGCGGAGTACGTACGCATTCCCAACGCCCAGGGCACCCTGGTCGCCACCGACGGCGTGCCGGACGAGAACCTGTGGCCGGGGCTGCTGGCGGTCTCGGACGTCATGGGCACCGGCTGGTGGGCCGCGGACGCGGCCGAGGTCAAGCCCGGTTCGACCGCCGTGGTGGTCGGTGACGGCGCGGTCGGCCTGTGCGCCGTGATCGCCGCGAAGGAGATGGGTGCGGAGCGGATCATCGCCATGTCCCGGCACGAGAGCCGCCAGAAGCTCGCTCGCCAGTTCGGTGCCACCGGCATCGTTGCCGAGCGCGGTGACGAGGGCGTCGCCCGGATCAAGGAACTGACGGACGGGATCGGCGCGGACAGCGTGCTGGAGTGCGTCGGCACCGCAGAGGCCATGCGGCAGGCCCTCCACACGGCCAGGCCCGGCGGGAACGTCGGCTTCGTCGGGGTCCCGCACGAGGTCGCGATCGACGGGCAGGAGCTGTTCTTCTCCCATGTGGGCCTGCGCGGCGGCCCCGCCCCCGTCCGCCACTACCTGCCCGATCTCATCGACCGCGTTCTCAGCCGCGGGATCGACCCGGGCCAGGTCTTCGACCTCACCCTGCCCCTGGACCAGGTCGCCGAGGGCTACAAGGCCATGGACGAGCGCCGAGCCATCAAGACCCTCCTCACGCCCTGACCCCAGGCATCCCTTACGCCTCTTCCACCTGACAAGGAGCAACCATGCAGATCACCCGCAGCTCGATCGACACCGCGAAGGGACCGGCCGACTGGTTCACGGGCGACGTCTACATCGACGCCGTCGCCGCCGCACCGGCACCGTCCCGGGTCACTGCGAACCTGGTGCACTTCATGCCCGGCGCCCGCACCCACTGGCACCGCCACCCGCTGGGCCAGACCGTCTTCGTCACCGAGGGCGTTGGCCTGTGCCAGCGACGCGGCGGCCCGGTTGAGGTCATCCGGCCCGGCGACCGTGTCCTGTTCGAGGCCGATGAGGAGCACTGGCACGGCGCCACCCCGAATCGGCTGATGGTCCACCTGGCCATCAACGAGGGCGACCACGACCATGCCGTCGTGCACTGGCAGGAGCCCGTCACCGACGAGGAGTACACCGCCGCCCCGGCCACCGACTGAACACGAAAGGGAGCACCGTGACCACCTTCGCTCTCATCGGCGCCGGCCCCGGGCTGGGGCTGGCCGCGGCCCGCCGCTTCGGCGCCGCCGGCCACCGCGTCGCCCTCGTCTCCCGCAGTGCCCAGCACCAGGAGGAACTGGTTGCCGAGCTGGCCCGGGACGGCATCGAGGCCCGCGGGTTCACCCCGACGTCCTTGACCCGGTCTCCCTCACTGCGGCCCTGCGCGAGGCCGCCGACACGCTGGGGCCCGTCGAGGTCCTCCAGTTCAGTCCGGTTCCGCGGGCCGACTTCATGAAGCCGGTCCTGGAGACAGGTGCCGCCGACCTGGACGACCCGCTGGCCTTCTCCGTCAAAGGCCCGGTGACCTGTGTGAACGCCGTGCTGCCGGGGATGCGGGAGTTGGGTCGGGGCACGCTGCTGTTCGTCAACGGCGCCAGCGCCGTCCGCCCGAATCCCAAGGTGGCCGGCACCTCGATCGCCTTCGCCGCCGAGAGCGCCTTCGCGCACATGCTCCACGACGCCCTCGCCGACGAGAACATCCACGTCGCCCAGCTGATCGTCCCCGGCGCGATCCGACCGGACGCCGAGCACTCCAGCCCGAAGGTCCTGGCTGAGCGCCTGTACACCCTCCACAGCGAGCGCGGCACCTTCCGGCACTACGCCGAGCCCATGCCCGCATGACGACCCCGGGGATCCCTTCCAGGAACTCCGCAGTCCGCCATCGTCTGGTCCGCGCCGCTCCAGCAGCAGCCCTGCTGCTGACCGTGACCGCATGCTCCAGCGGCACGCAGGGAGCCACCCCGACCGTCCCGTCCTCCACCCCTGCGTCCCCGAGGCAGCAGAAGCCATCGACCTCCACCCCGCCATCCCCCACCGAGAGGAGCACCGCCATGGACATCCGGGTCACCCTCGACGGCCGCCCCGTCGAGGCCACCTTGAACAACAGCCCCCCGGCCCGCGACTTCGCCGAGCTCCTCCCGCTCACGCTGGACCTGGAGGACTTCCACAGCACGGAGCGAGTCGCCGACCTACCCCGCAAGCTGGACACCGATCGCGCTCCCGAGCCGGTCGCGGCCAAGGTCGGCGACGTCGCGTATTACGCGCCCTGGGGCAACCTGGCCCTCTTCTACAAGAACGGGCCCGCCCCCTCCGCCGACCTGCTCGTCCTCGGCCACCTCGACATCAGCGCCGCCCAGCTCGGTGGCGCGACGCGCATCACCATCGAAGCCGCCCCCTGACCGGGTTCCACCTGGATCCCCAGAGGAAGAGAAGTACCTTCATGCCTTCCGCAGCCAGCACCCGAGTGGGCAAGCTGCCCTTCGTTGTCTGGGTGCTCGCCGCCGGCACGTTTTTGATGGGCACCACCGAGTTCGTCATCGCCGGACTGCTCCCGGAGATCGCTGGTGACCTCGGTGTCGGCGTTTCCCACGCCGGCCTGCTGATCACCACCTTCGCGATCGGCATGATCGTCGGCGGGCCGGTCATGGCCCTGGCCACGCTGCGCCTGCCCCGGCGCCTGACCCTCGTCTCGGCTCTTGCGGTCTTCGCCCTCGGACACGTCGTCGCCGCGCTCAGCGCCTCCTTCACCGTCGTCTTGGCGGCCCGCGCAGTGACCGCGCTGGCCACCGGCGCGTTCTGGGCCGTCGGTTTCGTCATCGCCACAGCCGCCGCGGGTCCGCCGCGGGCCACCCGGGCCGTGGGCGTCATGATGGGCGGCCTGACTCTGGCCAACGTGATCGGCGTGCCGATCGGCTCGTTCGTCGGCCAGTACACCGGCTGGCGCGGCCCCTTCTGGGCACTGGCCGTTTTCGCGGGACTCGCGGCCGTGTTCGTCGGCCGCTTCATCCCCGCCACGGAGCAGCGGGCCGAGGTTTCGGTACGAGCCGAATTCCGCGCTCTGCGGCAGGGCCGACTGTGGCTGGCGCTGGCCGCCGCCGTCCTGATCATGGGCGGGGTCCTGGCCACGTACACCTACATCACCCCGCTGCTGACCGACCGCGCAGGCATTCCGGCTGGGGCCGTCCCGCTGGGTCCTGACAGTCTTCGGGTTCGGTGCTCTGGGTGGCACCGCCGTCGGCGGCCGTTTCGGCGACCGCCGCCCGATGGTCACCACCATCACGGCAGCCGCAGTCACCGCCCTGGCCCTGCTCCTGATGATCCCGTTGTCGACCCGTCCCGTCACCGCCGTGGCCCTGGTCCTTCTCATGGCCCTGGCCGGGTTCAGCGTGAACCCCGTCGTCACGTCCCTAGCCGTCCGCTTCGCCGGCGACGCCCCCACCCTCACCTCAGCGCTGACCACCTCCGCCTACAACACCGGCATCGCCGTCGGCTCCGCCCTGGCCGGCCAAGCCCTGGATTCCTCGCTCGGCCTGACTGGACCCGCCCTGGTCGGCACCGTCTTTGCCGCCCTCACCCTCCTGCCGCTCATCGCCCTCGCCCTCAGCGGCCCCCGTCGCCGGACCCGGACCCTGGCCCAGCACGCCGCCCCGACCCGTGCCCGGGATGACGAGGAGGCACCCGTTCTTGCCGGGCGCTGACACCGCATCCGCCGAAAGGATGAAGAGCCCATGAACCCCACCTACGACTTCAACGGCCAGGTCGCCTTCATCACCGGCGCCTCATCCGGCATGGGCCTGGCCACAGCCCGGGCCTTCGCCGAAGCGGGCGCGGCCGTCGGTCTCGCCGACATCGACGAGGACGCCGTGAACAAGGCGGCGAAGGAGCTCACCGACGCCGGCCACCGGGCCCTTGCCCTGGTCTGCGATGTTGCCGACGAGGACCAGGTCGCCGCCGCCGTCGACCGCACCGTGGAGACCTTCGGACGGCTCGACATGGCCTACAACAACGCCGGAATCATGCCCCCGCCCACCGACGCCGCCGACGAGAGCGCCGACCAGTTCGACCGCGTCCAGGCGATCAACCTGCGCGGCATCTGGGCGAGCATCAAGCACGAATTGCGCTACATGCGCGCCCAGGGCAGTGGCGCGATCGTCAACTGCTCCTCGCTCGGCGGCCTCGTGGGCAACCCGGGCCGTGCCGCCTACCACGCCACCAAGCACGGCGTGATCGGCCTGACCAGGAGCGCCGCCCTCGAATACGGTGCTCGCGGCGTGCGCATCAACGCCGTCTGCCCCGGCACCATCGCCACCCCCATGGTCGACGCCATGGTCGACGGTGGCGAACTCGACCGCAGCCAGGCCGAAGCCGGCCAGGCCATCGACCGGCTCGGTACCGCCGACGAGATCGCCCAAGCCGTCCTGTGGCTGTGCAGCCCGGGCGCGAGCTACGTCACCGGCGTTGCCCTGCCCGTCGACGGCGGCTACACCGCCCAGTAACCCCGGTGCCCGCCGTCTTGCCAGCAGCAACTGGCGGGTGCCGCGGCGGCGCGCATGTCCTTCGCGCTCACGGTGTCGCGGAGGCAGCTGCTTGGTTGATGATCTCGCTTTGGGCGAAGTGCTACGAGCCGGCGGCTGCCGGGACTGTATCGCTGGCGGTGGCGGGGAACAGGCGCTGGACGGCGGCGACGATGGCCGCCCGTCGCGCCGTCAGGTAGGCATCGCGTTCCTCGCCGGCGGGAGTGAGGTCGCTCTGGCCGGCCCACGACAGGGCCAGCTGGCTGACGAACACGAGGATGTCTTCCGGCGCCCACGCGGGATCGAGGTGACCGGCATTCTGTGCCTGGCGCAGCAATTCGATCTTGCGATGCAAGGCCTGCTGCAGCGGGTCATCGGCGGGAGCCGGTCCAGGCGGAAGTTCCAGCTGGCCCCACATCATCAGCCGGTGGCGTTCGGGATGGCGGGTGGCGTGATCATGCATGCGGCCGGCGTAGCCGGGAAGGTCGGTGGGATCCAGCTGGACGGCATCGGCCATGGCCGCTAGTTCCCGTCCGGCGACGAACCGGTAGAGCGCTTCCTTGCTGCGGAAATACGCATACACGCGTTCCTTGCCGGTTCGTGCCTCCTTGGCTATCCGCTCGACCCGTGCTCCCGCGATGCCGTAGCGGGCGAATTCAGCGGTAGCTGCGGCAATGATGCGGTCGCTGGTGGCGTCGGTGCTGTTGCGGGTGGCCATGCGCCCAGCCTACCTAACCGAAACGTTCGGTTCGGTGTCGCGATGGACCCGTGTACGATCGAACCGAAACGTTCGGTTCGACAGTGAAGCAGGAGAAGAACCTCATGCGACAGCGCACTCTGGGCCGGCAGGGCCTTACCGTCTCCGAGATCGGCTACGGCGCGATGGGCACCGCCGTCGGCTACGGCCCCTCGGACGACACCATGTCGATCAGCGCGATCCGCCGCGCCCACGAACTCGGCGTGACCCATTTCGACACCGCGGAGATGTACGGCTGGGGAGAAGGCGAGAAGCTGCTCGGCCTCGCACTCGGGCCGATCCGCGACGAGGTGACGATCGCGACCAAGTTCGGACTTACCCCGACCTTCGCTCCGAACTCAAGGCCGGAGCACATCCGGGAGGTGGTCGACAACAGCTTGCGCAACCTGAACGTCGACGTGATCGACGTGCTCTACCAGCACGGTCCCGACCCGAGCGTCCCGATCGAGGACGTGGTGGGCGTGATGAAGGAGTACGTCGACGCCGGCAAGGTCAAGTACCTGGGCCTGTCCAACACCGACGCCGACGCCATCCGTCGTGCCCACGCGGTGCACCCGATCTCGGTCCTGCAGCACGAGTACTCGGTCTTCGCCCACGATTCCGAGCAGTTCTTCCCCGTCCTGGAGGAACTCGGAGTCGGGCTGGTCGCCTACTCCCCGCTCGCCCGTGGCTTCCTCAGCGGCGCCGTCAAATCCCGGGAGCACTATGACGCCCACGACTTCCGCCGGATGATTCCCTGGTGGGCCCCGGAGAACTTCGACCAGAACCTCTCCATCGTCGGCGAGCTCACCACGCTCGCGGAGAGCAAGGGGGCCACTCTCTCGCAGCTCGCCCTGGCCTGGCTGCTGGCGAAGAAGGACTACATCGTCCCGATCCCCGGATCGCGCAACCCCGAGCGGGTGGCGCAGAACATCGCCTCCGCCGACCTCAAGCTGACCGCCGACGACCTCATCCGCATCGACGAGATCGCCCCCGATGGCGCCATCGGGGGACGAGGTATGTGAATCCCCCTACGACTGGGCCAGCCGGTACCGGCTGGCAAGCCCGACCCGGCAGGCCCCGATCCGGCCTCGGAGCGGGCCCCCGGGCCGGCTGGGCGGCGGCTGTTGAGCGGAGGGTCGTTGCACAGGACATCACGCAGCGCCGGGGGATGCATGAAGGTGAGGACTGCGGCCTTCCCCCCGGTTGTGGCTCTCTCCTGGCCGGTCTTGAGCCCGTCTGCAAGACCGAGCTACCCCTCCGTTTCACAGTGGCGTCGTGTGCAAGATCGGCTTCACTCTTCGCAGGCGCCGCTCAGCTCGGCACGGTTACCTGCCTTCGGCGTTGTAGGTCGGGTCCGCCGGTTCTCAGATGAGGCGTTGCACCAGCGGTCAGTCTCGGGCGGAGCGCCGACGGCGATGCGGCTGGCCCGGTCGCGCGACAGCCAGCCGAGTGACAGCCGTCCGGGCCGAGTGCAGGATGCAGTCGGCGGATGCGGCCCAGAGTGACCCAGTGCAGTGGGCCGACCCCGTCCGCCTCCACGAGGACTTCAGGCGCCTGCGGACCTGCCTGGCGTCGCGTGCGCCGGTGCCGCCTCCCCCCTCTCCCTCAGCGAAGCGGGCGCCGTCCGTCACCGGACATGAGGGCGGGACGGGCCGGATTCACCGTCGGAACCCTTGGCTGAGGACTGCCCGCCTGACCTCCGTCAGTGGCACTGCCGGTGGAGGTGCGGTCGGCGGCCCAGGACGCGAGCCGGCGCAGGCCCTCGTGCGAGGCGCTTTCCGGCTCGGCGGTCCACACGATGATCTGCAGGCCGGGATCGGCGGCCCACGTAATCGCGTTCCAGTCCAGGAACAGGTCTCCGACAACCGGATGGCGAAGGTGCTTCTCCCCGGCACCCCGGATCGCGACGTCGTGGGCAGACCACCACTGCCTGAAGTCCCTGTCCTGCTCGGAGAGCAGGTCCACCAGTTCGGTGAGCTTCGGATCGTCCGGATGGCTCGCGTTGTGCATCCGCATCTGGGCGATCGACAAGCGGGTGACCGACTCCCAGTCGACGTACAACTCACGCATCGCCGGATCGGTGACCAGCAGTCTGATGAAGTAGCGCTGCTCCTCGGGGATCTTCCCGAAGTCAGCGATCAGGGCTGCGCCCATGGTGTTCCACGCGGCGATCTCGGTGCGTGGTCCGATGGCGAAGGCGGGTGTGTGCGCCAGGTCGTCGAGGAGACGCTGCACCTGTGGCTTCACGATGGGGTGCGGAGCGGGAGGCGGAGGACGGTAGGCGTTCCTGGCCGCCAGTTCATGCAGGTAAGTGCGCTCCGCGTCGTCCAGGCGCAGAACTCTGGCCAGCGAGGCGAGAACCGACGGTGACGCCTGGATGCGGCCCTGCTCCAGGCGGGTGTAGTAGTCGGTGCTGATGGCGGCCAGCACTGCGACCTCCTCTCGGCGCAGTCCTTGGACGCGCCGAGGGCCGCCGTCGGGCATGCCGACGTCGGCCGGGCTCAGTTCCGCGCGGCGTGCTTTGAGGAATTCGCCGAGGTCGGAGCGGTGGGGGTCGCGCTTCATGATGTCCAGTCTGCATCGCCGTCGGCGGTCAATTCACCGGAGTGAACGGCGCGCGGGGGAGAGGTCCGTCCTTCGTTCACCGGCCCCGCCTGCGGTAGCCCTTCGGGCCTCCTGCAGGCGAGCGGTGCCGGTGGACTCAGCGGACCCGGGTCCAGGCGCCGTTGAGCTGGATGAAGTTGCCACCGACGACGGAGCTGGCCATGCAGGTGCCCTCCGTGTAGTCCTCGATGTGCGTGACCATGTCTCCGGAGTCCGGCTCGGTCCAGCGCACCACGAACAGGCCATCGCGCAGCTTGACCGCGGTGTAGTCCATGGTCTGGCTACGGCCTTCGATGGCGCCCCCGGTGACGAGGAAGCTCATGGTGGTCGGTGACTCGAAGGTGATCTCCACCGTGAAGTGGCCGAGCGGGGTGTCGGGGCCCAGGTCCGCCAGCCAGGTCTGCCCGACACTGGGAAGGATTGCGTTGGTCTGCATGAGTACAACCTCGTTTCATATTAAGCATTCCGAATGAAAAGCCGGATTCGATGGTGCTCTGTAGGCGTGGTGCACGCACCCCGGGGCATTCGCAGGTCAGCTGGCCATGACGGTGCGGCCGGCGGCGAACACAGCCGCTTCACGGGCAACGCGGGCGCCAAGATGCTCGGCGGTCGCGATGTCGGACTTGTGCACGGCCTCGGCTCCGGCATCGGTCGGGCTCTGGGCGGCGGCGCCCGCGAAGTAGCCGAGCCGGTTGAGATCGTTCTCACTGCCCGTGGTCGAGGCCCAGCCGGGCTTCAGGCCCAGGCTGATCCAGTGCATGCCGTGTTGAGCAGCCATCGTGAAGAAGTAGTCCAGAGTGGACGACTTGTCCCCGGCCTTCGCACCGGAGTTGGTGAAGCCGGCCGCGAGTTTGCCTGCCCAGTCCTGGACGAACCAGCGCTTGGTGCTTTCCTGAGCGAAGGCGTGGAAGGCTGCCGATGCAGTGCCCATGTAGGTCGGCGAGCCGAAGATGATCGCATCAGCGGCGTCCAGCGCCGCCCATTGTTCGTCGGTAACGGCATCCACCGCTATCGAGACGACGTTGGCGTTGGCCGACCGTGCACCTCGGGCAACGGCTTCTGCCAGAACGGCGGTGTGCCCGTACCCGGAGTGGAATGCCACGGCTACGGACGGGCGGAGGGGAGAAGACTGCATGGGGGGCTCCTGGGGAAGAGGCTGATGGGCCAGGTCCACCACGTTGCGCCACTTGGCCTGAGCGGACCAGGGAGAGAAACCTCCCTGGATGATTCCGTCCCCCGTCACGGGCGCCGCCCTGCCCCTCGACAGCGGCTGCACCGCCCAGTAGCCCCCATGACACGGTGGCCACCGCTCAGCGTTCTCACGCCTCACCCCGTCGTCCTCGTCCAGCTCCGGCGCTTCCGGGTCCGGTAGGAGCCTCGTGGCGCCGGCGGCCAGCGTGCTGCGGACCCGGAGGGGCCGGGGCTCGACGAAAACGATGCCGGAGCAGGACCCGCGGCCCGGCCCGCTGATCGTGGCGCGCTGGGTCGGCGAGGCGCCCACGTGGTGGCGTTGCGGGTTGGGTCCGACCTCATGCGAGGCGTTGCCACCAGCCGTCCACCTCGGGTGGAGCGTCGGCGTCGACGCGCTGGCCCGGACGGGGGACGGCCAGTCGGGTGCCGGAGGTCCGGGCGGCGTGCTGGATACGGTCGGCGGGCTCGGCCCAAGAGTGCAGGGCAAGGTCGAAGGTGGCCCAGTGCAGAGGGATGAGGAGGTCACCGCGGACGTCGTGGTGGGCCGTGAGGGCCTGTTCCGGCGTCATGTGGATCTCCGCCCAGGCATCGCCGTAGGCGCCGATCTGCATGAGGGTCACATCGAACGGCCCGTAGGCGGATCCGATCTCGGCGTAGCCGGGGAAGTAGCCGGAGTCGCCGCTGTAGAAGACGCGCCGGTTCTCACCGGCCAGCACCCAGGAGGCCCACAGGGTCCTGTCGCGGGTGAGGCCGCGGCCGGAGTAGTGCCGGGCTTCGGTCGCGGTCAGCCGTACGCCGTTCACGGTGACGCTCTCGTCCCAGTCGAGTTCCACGATGCGGGCCGCGGGGACGTTCCAGCGTTCCAGGTGCGCGCCGACGCCGAGCGGCACCACGAATGGTGCGGTCTGCGATCGGGTGAGTGCGCGCACGGTGGGCGCGTCGAGGTGGTCGTAGTGGTCGTGCGAGATGACGACGGCATCCAGGGGCGGCAGTTCCGTCACGGGGAGGGGGCTGGGGTGCAGGCGGCGCGGGCCGGGGAGCGGTGCGGGTGAGCAGCGGTCGCTGAAGACGGGGTCGGTCAGGATCCGGGCCCCTTCGATCTCCACCAGGGCGGAGGAGTGGCCGTGCCAGGTGATGTGCAGCCCACCCGGGGGCAGCCTCTCGGCAGTGGGCGGGGCGGTGACGGGAACCGGGCCGGCGGGCCGGCGCTGGCGGCGCCCTGTCGCCCAGGCGCGAGTCGAGTCCAGGGTGGTGCCGGGCTCCAGTGTGGTGGTGGGTATCCGGTTGCGGAACGCACCGTCTCGGTACTGCGGAGAGCGGCGTATCCGTTCCGCCCGGTCCCCTGCCACGGGCGCGCCGCGGGTGCGCCGTACGCCCCTGACGACTGGGGCGAGGGCGGCCGTGCCGACCAGTGCCACCGCTGCCCGTATCTGCAGCTTCGTCGGCTTTGTCATCACTCGGTCCTTGCGTTTGTTGAGCTGACCCGTTCCGCTCGGCCGTTGCGATCGGGGGCGTTCACCGGTTTTCGGCGGACAGGATCCTGCGCAGCCACGGGCCGCGGGCCGCGAAGGCGTCCTGCGAGACGGCCGCATGAGGGGCCATCAGGTCGAAGCCGTGGAAGGCGCCGGGCCACACGTGGAGTTCGGCGTGACCTCCGGCCTGCCAGATGCGGCTGGCGTAGGCGACGACCTCGTCGCGGAACGTCTCGGCGGAGCCGACGTCCAGGAAGGCGGGCGGCAGGCCGGACAGGTCGGTGGCGCGAGCGGGAGCGGCGTAGGGCGAGACGGAGTCGGTTCCGCGTGCTTCGCCCAGCAGGGCGCCCCAGCCCGCCTGGTTGGATGCCCGGTCCCAGACGCCGAGTCCGGCCATCTGGTGGGCGGAGGGGGTGTCGTTGCGGTCGTCGAGCATCGGGTACATCAACAGCTGCGCGAGCAGAGCGGGGCCGCTGCGGTCGCGGGCCATCAGGGCGAGTGCAGCCGCGAGGCCGCCGCCGGCGCTGGCCCCGGCGACGATGATCTGGGCCGGGTCGATGCCGAGTTCGGCCGCGTGGGCGGCGGTCCACAGAAGGCCGGCGTAGCAGTCTTCGACGGGGCCAGGGTGCGGGGTCTCGGGGGCGAGCCGGTACTCCACGGACACCAAGGCTATGCCCATATCGTCGATCAGCCCCAGGAGTTCGGGGACGCTGCCCCGCCTGTCGCCGCTGATCATGCCGCCGCCATGGGTGTGGTAGATCACCGGGGTGGGGGCGGTGACCCTGGTGGGGCGGCAGATCAGCAGGGAGATGTCCGGTGCGCCTTCGGGGCCCGGCACCGTGCGCTCCTCGACGGCGAAGGCGCCGCCGCGGGTGAACGCCTCCTGGGGAGGCTGTTCCCCGCCCCCCATTTCCCGCAGATGGGTCAGGTTGGCGGGGTCGGCGAACGCGTCGGGTGGCAGGACCTCGTTGATCGCGGCCAGGGCTGGGGCCAGTTCGGGATCGAACGGCACAGGAGGTCCGATGAGGGTGGCGGTGTCGGGGACGGGGGTGGTGTTCATGGCGGCTCCTTCGGTTTCGGTCCGGCCCGGACGGTCTCCCGGATGGGAGGACCGGGGCGGCGCTTCGGCACAGGTCGGGCGGGCAGTCGGTGGGGACGGGGTGGGGGGCTGAGTCTGTTCAGGCTGTGGGGCGGGCGGCGGCAAGTTCGTTGATGTCGGCCGTCTCCAGCACCCGGCGCCGGGAGCCGTGACGGGTGGCCTGGAGCATGGCCTGGCCCAGTTGCAGGCTGGTGGTGACGTAGCGCGGGATGAGGCGTCGTAGGAGCGGGTAGAGCGGGGTGACGACCCGGTAGAGCAGGACGTAGGACTTCGTCTTCGCCTTCGTTCCGGGCAGGGGGACGATGAACGCGGGGCGGAACATGTAGGCCCGGGGGTTCAGCTCCAGCAGGGCGTTCTCGGTCTCCCCCTTGACCCGGGCCCACATCATGCGGGTCTTGCCGGTGCCGTCGGTGCCGGCGCCGGTGACGTAGCAAAAAGCGGCATCGGGGGCGGCGGTCAGCAGGGCGCGGGCGGCGGCGAGCGGGAAGTCGGAGGAGACGACCCGGTAGTCGGCTTCACTCATGCCGACGGCGGAGGTGCCCAGGCAGTAGAAGCAGGCGTCGTGGCCGGCCAACTGGTCCTGGACGGCGGTGAAGTCGGTGAAGTCCTCGTGGTGGAGTTCGCGCAGTTTGGGGTGGGAGAGCCCGGTGGGCGTGCGGCCGAGGGCGAGAACCTCGGTGACCCCCTTGTCGCGCAGGCAGGCTTCCAGTACTCCCTGGCCCACCATGCCGGTGGCGCCGAAAACGATGATGCGCACGCTGTTCCTGTTCGATCGGCTTGTTCCGTCAAGTCCCCTAGCCAGGGGGCACGGGGCAGGGGTCAGACGGGGAAGGTGACGTCGGTGAGCTGCTCGGAAACCGCCCACAGCCGCTGCTGCATCGCCGTGTCGTGGGACTTGGCGCTGGACGCGACCGCCTTGGGATAGCCCCGGGTTCCGCCCATGCCGGAGGGGCCGTAGTACTGGCCTCCGGTGACGTCCGGGTCGGTGGCCGCGCGCAGGGTCGGCAGCGCGCCCATGGCGGCGTCCTGGGTGACCAGGGGGAGCATCAGGTCGGCCGCCTTGCGCAGCGGGCGGGGCAGGTTCTGCTGGAGTTCGGTTGCAGCGGCGCCCGGATGCGCGGCCGCCGCGATGGTGGTGCCGTGCGGGGCGAGACGGCGCTGGAGTTCGTAGGTGAACATCAGGTTGGCGAGCTTGGCCTGGCCGTAGGCGGCGACGCGGTTGTAGGAGCGGTCGAACTGCAGGTCGTCGAAGTGGATGTCGGCCTGAATGCGATGGCCGAAGCTGCTGACGGTCACCACCCGCGAGCCAGGGACCGGCAGCAGTGTGCCGAGCAGGAGCCCGGTGAGCGCGAAGTGGCCGAGGTGGTTGACGCCGAACTGCATGTCGAAGCCGTCCTGCGTCTTCTGCCGCGGGGTGTACATCACGCCGGCGTTGTTGATCAGCAGGTCGATCTTCGGGTGTGCGGCGCGCAGCTCAGCGGCCGCCGTCCGCACCGATTCCAGGGACGCCAGGTCCAGGCGCTGCAGGCTGAGCCGGGCGCCGGGCACGCGGTCGGCGATCCCGGCGACGGCCTGACGGCCCTTGTCGAGGTCGCGGACGGCAAGGATCACGTGTGCGCCCCGCGCGGCCAGCACCCGCGCGGTCTGCAGGCCCAGGCCGCTGTTGGCGCCGGTGACGACGGCGGTGCGGCCTTCCCGGGACGGGACGTCATTCTCGGTCCACCGGGCGGCAGTCTTGCGGGCCATGATCGTGCCTTTCTGTGCGGGGTGACGACTGGTGCAGGAGGTGCGCGGGCTCGCGTCCAGGCCGGCGCGAGGCGCTGGGCGGTGGAACGCGGTCAGCCCTGGGCGGCCTGGGAGACGGGAGCCCACTCGGCCCACGATGCGAGGCGCTGGCCGTAGACGTTCTTCACGTGGTCGACCATGTGGCTGCCGAAGAGCACGCGCAGCGGCGGGTTCTCGGCGTCGACGATCTGCAGCAGCGCCTGGCCGGCGGCCTCGGGGCTGCCGTACTCGGTACCGGCGAGCTGCTCGGCCAGCGCATCGCGAAGCGCCTGGTAGACGGGGTTCGGCTCGGCGTGCACGGCGGAGGAACCGCCCCAGTCGGTGGCGTAGCCGCCGGGCTCGACCAGGGTGACCTTGATGCCGAAGCCCGCGACCTCGGCCGCGAGGGACTCGGACAGGCCCTCGAGGGCCCACTTCGAGGCGTGGTAGACGCCGGTGTGGGGGAAGGCGGTGACACCGCCGACGCTGGAGACCTGGACGATGTGGCCGGATCCCTGTGCGCGCAGGATCGGCAGCACGGCCTGCGTGACGTGGAAGACGCCGAACACATTGGTCTCGAACTGGTCGCGCATCTGCTGCTCGCTGACCTCCTCGACCGCGCCGAACTGGCCGTAGCCGGCGTTGTTGACCACTATGTCGAGCCGCCCGAACCTCTCGTGCGCGGCGGACACGGCCCCCTGCACTGCGGTCCGATCAGTGACGTCGAGGGCCAGCGGCAGCACGGCGTCGCCGTACTTCGCCGCCAGGTCGTCGAGGGTGCCGATGGTGCGGGCGGTCGCGGTGACAAGGTCGC
>NZ_JBEOWS010000141.1:0-22769 GCF_040296125.1 Streptomyces sp. NPDC002265
GGCGGCCCGGTGCGGGCGGCGGCACGCGGGTCACGGGGCGACGATGTCGTAGCGGTAGTCGGCGGGGCGCGGCCGTTCGTGGCCGATCATCATGATCAGCAGTGGGATCTCGCCGCGGTCGGCGAGACCGAGTTCCTCCTCGTAGGAGACGCTGTCGAAGCCGAGGGCCACACCGCAGGCGGTGCCTGCCGCGCAGACGGCGGTGTAGACGGCCTGGGCGGTCGCGCCGACCGCTGCGTTGACCAGGCGGTAGCCGCGGTCACCGACGGCGTCCAGCACCGCGTGGGTACGGGCCACCGGCACCAGGACGGCGGCGGCCTGCTCCAGGTTGTAGTTGGCGAGGAAGTAGTTGTCCTGGAGGAAACCGGCGTGGTCGCCGGCCTTCATCAGCACCAGGTCCCCGCTGTCCCGGTCGTACTCGTAGAGACCCGCGGGCACGTCGCGCACGTGGTTGACGAAGACGCACAGCCGGGTCAGCGGGGCCGCGCCGGGCGTCTCGGTGTCGCTGTCGAGGGTGCCCGCGGCGACCGCGGCGCGCAGCGCCACCGACAGCCGGTCGGCCTCCAGCGGTGCGGCGGCGCTGAACCGGCCGAAGCTGCTGCGGCGTTCGCGCAGCGCCCGGCGCACGGAGGTGTCCAGCGGCGCGGGCGCCGGCAGGGGGCAACGCTCGCCGTCCCCCGCGGCCGTCGCCAGCGCGGCGTCCAGAACGCCGGGCGCGGGCCGCTCGGCGGCGCCCTCCAGGGTGGCTTCGTGGACACGGCGCAGGGTAGGGAAGGCCAGCACCCGGCGGGACTTCTCGTCGGGCACCCGGCGCACCTGCACCTCGGGCGAGCGGGGCGCGTCCCGCACAGGGGCCTGTCCCGCCCAGCGCAGCGGGACGACGGCGAACACCCCGTCGTCCTCGGGGTCCAGGCCGAGCAGCCGGCCCAGCCGGGGTTCGTCGAACCACAGGGCGCTGCCCAGGTGCAGGCCGTGTGCGCGGGCCCACATCCGCCAGGTCTGCAGGAGGGCCCCGACGTCCATGGTGACGGCGTGGTAGCAGAAGCTGTTGTACTTGAACGAGTTCTGCCAGAACGTCACCCCGAGCACCAGGAACTGGTCGGTGCCGGCGGCCTCCGGCAGATCGCCCAGCGCGGCCCGGACCTCGCTGGTGACATCGCCGGACAGCAGCCGGGTGACCCGGTGGCCGGGGGTGTCGTAGTAGTAGACGCCCGGTGCGAGCGGTCCGCTCGCACCGCTGATCCAGTGGACGCCGACGGGGTAGAGGCCGCCGCCCGAGGCGGTGCCGCGCGACCAGTTGGCGTGCGAGTGGAACGGCAGGGACCCCAGGTCGGTGTTGGCCTGGACGGCGAGGCGGCGGCCGGTCAGCCCGTAGGAGTCGCGCAGCATCGCGCCGAGCAGCGGCAGGGTGAAGGCGCCGGTGCCGGGCTGCCCGAACAGGCCCCGGTCGAGGGTGGCATCGTCCGCGCAGCCGCCGTCGGGCAGCGGGAAGGACGGCGCGCCCGGGAAGAACTTGCCCTTGCGGGGGCGGTCGGACCAGTCGGGGACGAAGTCGGCCGGCTCCATGGGGATCCTGCCCCGCCGCATCACCGCGGTCGCGTACTCATGGGCGTATCCCATGGTCACTCCCTACTTCCGCTCGTCTTGGTGGATGCCGGCGCCCCGGAGGCGGGCGCCGGCGTGGGGATGTGGATCGTCAGGGGAACGGATGCGGCGCCGGGTTGAGGTCGCCGTCGGCCAGGTCGTCCGCTCGTAGCCCCGCCTCGCGCAGCGCGGTGCGGACCCGGGGCATCAGCGGGCCGCGCTGGCGGCTCCAGCCGAAGTCGATCGGCAGCAGGCCGGGCACCAGGACCTTGACCGTGCTCAGGCCGAGGGCCCGCTGCTCCGGCGCGGTCTGGTCGACCACCACCACGTCGAACCCGTGCGCCGCCACGGCGGCGACGCACGCCTGCACGTCGTCGCGCAGGTCGTCCGAGGCGCGCGGCGCCCCCGGCCCGGAGGCGAGCGAGGCGAGCGGCACCCGCTCCGCGTCGTTCCGGCCGCGCAGCAGGAAATCGGTGTACGGGCCCATCTCGGGCAGCCCGTACAGCAGTGGGTGGTCGTGCAGGACCCGCACCTGGTGGAAGTCGGACTCCATCCGGCGCAGCCTGCGTTCCTCGCGGGCGGTGCGGCGGCGCAGGTTCACGGAGTCGGTGGCGATCTCGCACAGCCCCGAGGCGAGCGCTGCCTCCGGGTCGAGCGAGGCGCCCGCGCCGAAGCAGAGCAGCCCCGCTCCGCCGTCGACACGTTCGGCGACCGCCGTCACCACCGGCACCGGGAACGTGATCCGGGTGTCGAAGAACCGGGCACGGTAGCCGTACATCGCCAGCCGGTCGACCATGGCGCGGGTCTCGGGCCGCGCGCTGCTCGCCGGGTCGATCTCCGGCAGCCGGGCCCGGCCGAACCAGGCCAGCAGGAAGGCGTCGCGTTCGACGCTCTCCATCAGCCCGTGGTAGACGGCCTCCGTCAGACTGCCACCGGAGGCGCAGCCGTTGGAGCTCTCCTGCACGAAGCGCCGTCCGATGCCGCCGGGCGCGTGGTAGTACGCCACCACCTCGGGGACGAGGACGGGCCGGGCGTCGCGCAGCGACCAGCCCCACACCCACTCCACCGGCCGGTCCGGCGCGAAGCGCGGCACATCCGGGTCGGCGGAATGGAAAGCGTCGGAATACAGACCGGTCGTGCGCGGATCGACCGCCCCGGCACCGAGCGCGCCGAGTTCGTCGAGCGAGGCGGTGACCGTGGTCCGTTTGGACCGGGCCCGCATCCCGGCGAACCGCTCCAGGCCCTCCAGCAGCCCGACGCCGACGCTCGTGCCGTACGCGTCGGTATGGCCGCCCCAGTAGCACTCGCGTAGGTAGCTGCCGGAGCGGGTCGTGAACGCGCCGATGGCCGAGGAGGTGGAGGCGGAGGTCAGGTCGGGGGCCACGGACGGGCCGAGGACCCCGGTGACCGGATTGACGAACGCCGTGAGCGTCAGGCCGTAGGCGCCCGGCGGGCGTTGCCGGAAACTGTCCGGGGCGTGTTTCGGTACGGCCTCCAGGACGATCCGGGCCCGGTCGGCGGTGTCGTCCTCCGGTGTCCCGCAGGCGGGGCACTCGCCGTCGGGCACCAGCGGGAACCGGGAGACGCGCAAGGTCTCCAGGTCCAGCAGCCACACCCATGGGTGACGGCCGGTCGCGGGCAGGCCGGCCGCCGCCGTGACGAGGGCGGCGAGGGCGTCCGCCACGAAGGCGACCCGCCACGGCGGGGTCCCGGTGGCGACAGGTTCCCCGCCGAGTTCCAGTGCCTCCCGCAGGAACCCGGCGCGCACCGTCTGCCAGCGGCGCGCCAGGCACCGCGGACAGCCCTGACCGCCGGCGGCGGCGCGCGGACCCACCACCGCATGGTGCCCGTACAGGCCGACGGGCACGGTGCCAGGGACGAAGTCCTGTGGATCCGAGGCCAGTTCGTCCCGGACGCCGAGCGGGGTCACGACGGCCCGCGGTGTGCCGGGGTGCCGCTGCGCGCGGTCCGCGAGGGCGGCGTCGATCACCGTGGAGAGGTCGGCGCACACCTCCTCCCACGGCCCGGCCGGGTCGGCGCCCGCGCGCCCGGTCCGGGCACGCGGCGCCATGGTCTCAGTGGGCACCGTGCTCCTCGCCGGTCAGCAGGACGCGCACGGCGTGGACCTGGCCGGCGGCCAGGTCGGGGGCGCTCACCGGGACGGCCAGGGCGTCTCGGCCGGCCGCGGCCAGTGCGTCCAGGACGGCGGCCCACGTGGTGCCGTCCGCAGCGGCCGGTGCGGTGCCCTCGGCGACCAGTGCGGCGGCGTCCAGGTCGGCCCACAGCGGGTCGCCGGTGTCGGCCGGCCCCGCGGCGCGTCGCAGCTGCTCGGCGCCGAGCAGGTCGCGCAGCGCCTCCAGCACGGCGTCTCGTTGCCGCAGGCCCCCGGCGACGGCCCAGCGCACCTCACCGGTATCCGGGTCGGTGAAGCGGGCCAGGGCTACGGGCAGCAGATCTGTGCCCGCGGCGGTCAGGTCGAGGACCTCCGCGGTGACGTCCAGGTTCTCCGCCGAGCGCAGCAGGAAGAGAAGTTCCGGGTCGTCCGCGAGGGACGCCGGGTCCACCGTGCGCACCGGCGCGGTGCGGCGGACGGCGCCGCGCAGCGCGTCATGGGCGAGGGCGGTGCCCAGGGCGCGGGCGAGCGCGGCCCGCGGGCTGCCGGCGGCGCCGGTGCCGGCCGAGGTCCGCTCGAAGAGGCCCGAGTCGTTCCAGCCGCCCAGGGTGCGCACCGCGCCGGCGGGCACCAGGACCGTGCGCCCGTCCAGCAGCGAGGTGGCCTCGCTCCAGTGGGCGACACGCTCGGCGGGCACGTCGAGGCCGCTGGAGAGGGTGAGCGCGGCGGGCGTCACGCGGTCCCACTTGCCGAGGGCGGCCTCCAGGGCGGCCGCCTCCAGTACCCGGGGCGGCACGACGTGTTCGGCGTAGACCTCGGCGGCCCGGAACAGCGCGGTGAGGCGGGCGCCCGCGACGTGGTGGACGTCGGTTGCGGATATCCGGCGCACCCGGCCGGGTGCGGTGCCCAGGCGGACCGTGCTCACCTTGAGCGGGGTCTGCTCCCACTCGTCGTCCGTGTACGCGGTGAAGACACCGGCCCTCGCCCGGACCAGGACGTCCCGCTCCTCCAGCGCGGACAGGGCGGCGCGGGCGGCGTCCTCGTCGGCAGCCCCGCCGACCGGCAGCGCGCCGGGCGCGTCGTCCGTGTGCGGCGCGCGCAGCACTTCGCCCGCGGGACGGGCGGCCTCGGGCGCGCCGGTGTCGCCGACCGCGCAGAACGGGCAGCGGGGGTGCGGCAGCAGCGGCTCGGACAGCACGTCGAGGGAGTCGAGGTCCTGCACGATCACCTGGTTACGGGTCTCGGCCGGCAGCGCCTCTGTGACGAGCCGGAAGACCTCGAAGGCGAGCAGGTTGCCGAGCATCCCGGCGAGCGGTCCAGCAAGGACGCGCGGGGGAGTGCCGAGCGGCGCGCCGGGGCCGATGGAGGCCCACAGGTCGGCGCTGTCGGCGGCGTCGGCGCCCGCCCCGATCCGCAGGGCGGCGCAGCACCAGCAGCCGGGGGTGCCCGCGGTCATCACGGGTCCGACGACGGCCCGGTCACCGAACGTCCAGGCGCCCAGCAGCCGCCGGTCCGCAGGCACGCCCTCGCCGAGCAGCCGGAGCATCTGCCGGTGTCCGGCGGCGCCGGTGACCAGGACGGTGTCCCAGCCGTCGAGGTCGTCCCAGCCGTAGGTGCCGTCGCCGGCCTCGGGCAGACGGGTCAGAGCGGGAGCGCAGCCCGCCCCGGCGAGGGCCGCGACCTCGGCCTCCAACTCGGCCACGCCCTCCACGCCGTGGAGTTCGCGGCTGAGGACGCCGGGAGCGCCCCGGTCGGTGACGGCCACCGCGGCGCAGCCGTTGCGCAGCAGACCGAGCGCGGCCCAGCGGGCCAGCGCGTCGTCGCCGAGGACGGCGACCGGGGTGCAGCGGAAGCGTAGAAACCTTTCGGCTGCGTCGTCCGCGTAGTGGTCGAGGTAGTCGAGCTGGTGGGCGAAACGCGTGGCGACCTGCGGCGCGAGCCCGTCGGCCGCGGGGCGGGGTGCGGCGTCCCGGGCGAAGCCACGCGCGTAGAGGGCGCGCACGAGTTGGACCACCATGTCGCGCTGCTTGTCCCCCAGCCCGGCGCACAGTTCCTCGACCCGCTGCTCACCGTTGAGGTGAGGGACCATCAGTGCGGCGAAGCGGTAGGCGGACTGCGTGACGACGTTGAACCCGCCGTGGGCGTTGTGGAACAGCACGCCGGACGGGGTCCGGGTGAAGAGCACGTCCCTGCGGATGCGAGGCCGCGACTGCGCGATCTCCTCGTAGGACGAGGGGGTGTGGGCCATGGGTTTCGAAACCTCCGGGAGGCAGCGGGGCGGTCAGCCGACGGCCGACGGATGCAGGTCTGTCGGGTCGTGCGGGGCGGAGGCCGCCAGGGTGGTACCGGCCGCCTTGACGAAGAGGCGCAGCAGGTCGTGGACTCGGTAGCGGTCGGCCGGGCCCTCCTGGAGCAGTCCGGCGTCGACCAGCGAGCGCAGGACGCGGGCTCCCGAGGCGGTGGCGACGGACCCGCCGGGGTCGGCGGGCGGCCTGCCGTCGGCCGCGGGCGGGGTGCCCGCCGGGGGCAGCGCGGGGGGTCCGCCGGACGGGTCGCCGCGCAGCACGGCGAGCTGCAGGCGGCGTAGCGCCGGTCCGGGTTCCACCCCCAGTTCCCCGGCCAGATGGGTGTGGATCCTGCGGTACTCGGCGAGGGCTTCACCGCGCCGGCCGGAGCGGTACATCGCCTCGATGAGCAGGGCGGACAGTCCCTCGTGCCCGGGGTGGATCTCGACGGCCTCACGGGCCTCGGCGATCAGCTCGCGGTGCCGACCCAGGCGCAGTTCACCGTCGAAGACCCGCTCCACGGCGAGCAGTCGCTCCTCCGCGAGGCGCGGTACCTGGTCGCGGTGTAACTCGTCGGAGTGGACGTTGCCGAGGAGCGGCTCCTTCCACAGTCCGAGAGCGGCCCGGGCCAGCCGGAGAGCGGTCTCGGGGTCGTCCTCGGCGTACGAGCGGGCGAGCAGGCCTCGGAAGTGCAGCAGATCGAGGGTGTCGACGTCGGCGTGCAGCCGGTATCCGCCGGGAACGGCCTCGATGGCGTGGCCGGCCACGCCGTATCTGGCGAACAGCCGTCGCAGCCGCAGCACACAGGTGTGCAGGGCGGACTTGCCGCCGGCGGGTGGACTGTTGCCCCAGACGACGCGCTGGAGGAAGCCGGTGGAGACGACGGAGCCGGGGTGGAGCAGGAGGGTTGCGAGGAGTGAGGCGGGCCGGGAGGGCGTCAGTACGACCGTCTCGCGGCCGTCCGTGATGGCGAGCAGACCGAGCACCAGGAACCGTGGTCGCCCGGGAACCGGTTCGGCGGTGAGCTGCCCGGAAAGCACACCGTCGGTTGGCAGAACGCCTGTTTCTTCCACAGCCTCTCACATCATTGGGGTGATTGATGCACAAACTGGGTCGCAAAGGGACGCAGTTGTCCGTACCTGGGTCGCAGGTCACGAACAAAAGTGTTGCCGGGACGGGAACTTAGAAGCGATCACGCCGTGCGTCCAGAGGTAGAAGCGAAACGTCTGATGACTTATGAGAAAGAGAATGGGTGTGGGTGGCAACGAGGTTGGTCGACCGGATCTGGGGCATACTGTGGGCCTGGGTGGCCGCCGTGCTCCCCCGAAACCAGACTCAGCGGAGGAACACCCATGCCGTGGTGGGGCCTGATACCGGTCCTCTCGATGATCACCGGGCCTGTCGCTCTTTATGTCATGACCCGGCGCAAACGGGGTGCACGCGCCACGGACGAGCGCTACGACGCACTCTCGCGCAAATACACCCAGCTCCTGGAGGAATCCACCTCCGGTGAACTGCCCAACGGCCGGGGGCGTTACCCCGACAGCCACTGACCTGCGAGGCGACCGGCGCGCCGGCTGCGGGCCTGGGTGGCGGGGATCTGCGCAGGTCCAGGTGTACGGTTGACTGCGTCCTCGCAGGTAGGCGGCTGTCGTGTCAGTCATCGAGGTCCGGCGGATGGGGCGGGCCGGTCATCCGCGCGCGGGGCGCGGTCCGCGACACCGGATCACGTGCAGGCCCGGGGACGCCGGGACAGGCCTCCCTGCCGATGCGGGGAGCTATGTGGAGCCGCGTCACCTAAGTCGCGCCGGAAAGGGGCAACTTGTCCCCCTTGGTTCTCCGTATGCCGTGATGAGTACGTTCCTGCGCAGAGTTGTGTGGCGGTCTGTCCCGTGTGATGCATTTCGTGAAGGCGTCGCATGTCCGTTGAATGTCCGCGATGCGCATCCGAGTGAGAAGTGGTTCCGAAGTCGTCGTGGGGGTCCGCGCGCTGTGCAATCGTGCCCGCGTCATTTCCGTCACGAATGTTGGATGGCGCGCTGATTCCAGCGTCTCGCACGGCACTTCTGTCGAGGCTTTCCAGCGCCGACAAGACGTGAGCATTGTTCAAATTCCGGAAACGGGACACGGGCGCCGACCGTGGACGTAGAGGTGTTGCAGCCCTCCTCGAAATGAGCAGTTCTCCGAGGCCGACCTGAGCGTTGCTCGGTCCCGTGAGGCGGATGCTCCGAGAACCACTGGCCCTTTTCAGGACTCTGTCCGCAGTTCCGTGAATCCCCAGGTCAGCGGCAGGAGAGCGGGATCGTTTCGGCAGCGTACTTGCTGTCGTGGCGAGCAAGACGTTTGAGGACGTGCTGTTTCCTGGGATCGATGTGCAGGTGAAGGGAGTGAACGACTGCTCGGACGTCCTGGTGGTGGAGGCGGTATCGACAGTGCGCCCCGGCCGGTGCCCGAACTGCCGCAAGCAGGCAAGACGCGTGCACAGCACGTATCAACGCACGCTGGAGGACAGACCGTTGGGCTCGCACCGGGTCACCATCCGGCTACGGGTACGCCGCTACTTCTGCGACCGCAGAAGCTGTTCCCGCACGACCTTCGTCGAGCAAGTACCGGGCCTCTCCGCGCGCTACCGCCGTTCCGGCACCGGGCTACTGAACCTGAACTCGTGATGTCGGTTGCGTCGGCTTCCACCGGCGTCTGAGACCTGCGGAAATGGGTTCGCGTCCCGTCGGCTGTCCTGCGATCGTGAGGACGTGCCAGAGGACCTGAGTATGCAGCCGGCCGCGCCGGTCACGAAGTGGTCGGCTGGGTCGATCCGGATCACGAGCCGCACGGTCACTGTCGGCGAGATCTCGGGTCGCCTGGGGATCCCGGCCGACCAGCAGTTCGAGCGGGACAGCCTGATGAGTCCCCGCAACCCGACCAGTGCTCGACGGGAGACCAGTGTCTGGCTCAGGCGAAGCGGACTTCCTGATGACTCCGACCTCACGGACCATGTGCGGGTGCTGGTCGCACTCGTTGACGGGCATCGCGAGGAGTTGGCGAGCCTGTCGGCCGACTGCGATCTGGAGCTGCGTCTGGGCTTCGGCAGCGAGAATGGACAGGGAGGCTGTGTCCTGCCCGCTCCTCTGCTCTCCGAGGTCGGTGCGCTCGGGTTGGACATCGTGCTCGACCTCTATCCGCCCGAACCAACCACGACCGACGCGTCCGCATGAAGATCGGCGGGCCATCTCGGGCGCTCAGGCGAGCGTGAGCCCGGTTCCGGTGAGGCAGCCGCCTTCGACAGGACTCCGACCTCGTGGCCCTCGCGCCAGGCCCGGCGCCACCGCTCGACCGACCGCACGCTGATCCGCAGGGCAGCGGCAATCTCCGCGGTCTTCTGCCCGCCCTCGAGACGGTCCACGGCCTGGAGCCGTAACCGCTCACGCGTAGTTCTCTCGGCGTCGGTCAGCCCTCCGCCCCGCGCGTACCTCACACCCCAGGGCTACCGGTGCCAGCATCCAGATGTCAGGCGAAGGGCACCGACATCACTCAATCAGGTTCAGTAGCGGCAGGGCGAGTGATGGCGAGCGGCGAGGGGACGGGCGGGTCACATCGGTTGTTGCGGTCCGGCGAGCGCCGGCCGGCTCCGGGTCCCGGCGGTTGCGCCGGCGTCCGGCGCGTTGAGTAGTGGTGAAAGCGCCAGGCGAAGGTCGTCGAGCTGACGGTAGTGGAGAGCGGTCATTCCGGCTTCGCGGGCCGCGATGACGTTGGCGGCGGTGTCGTCGATGAACAGGCAGCGGTCGGCCTGGGCTCCGAGGCGCTTGGCGGCGATCCGGTAGACCTGCGGATCGGGCTTCGCGACGCCGATCCGGGCGGTGTTCACGACGGTGTCGGCCAGGTCGGCGAGCCCTTGTCGATCCAGGTCCCATTCGAGCCGGGTGGTCGCGTTGGAGACCAGGGCGACAGAGGCGACTTTGCGTACCTGCCCGAGCAGAGCAACGACGTCCTGGTCGACCACTGGAAGGAGCTCGGACCAGGCGGCGACAGCGGCTCGTGCATGATCTAGTGATCCGTAACGGTCGGCGAGGGCGGCCGTGACTGAGGATCGCCACTGCTCGTCGGTGATCTCCCCGGTGATGGCCGGATGCAGGCGGGCGGGCGCGAACGCCGTAGCGGCGAGGGCGCCGACGGGAAGCCCGTGCTCCTGTTCCAGGATGTCGGCAGCGGGCCAGTGCCGGAGTACTCCGTCGATGTCACAGAGCACGGCGTCGTAGGGAAGTCGCGACATGTCCTTCAGTCCTTGATAGTGGTTCGACGGCTGATTTCGGCGGCATAGGCGCCCCAGTCTCCGGCGGCGGTTCGCTGCCATTTGACGGCGACAGTGATGTCGATGCCGAGGGTGCGGGCGATGACTGCGGCGGGCAGCTCGGTGGCGAGCTGGAACAACGCAGTTGAGCGGGCCTCTGTGAGCCGGATGCCGAGTTTGCGGAGCCGCTCTCGCATGGCCCAGGCGCTGATCGGGCGGCCGGGCTGGCCGCCGGGGAAGAGCCAGGGTGAGTCAGTCCGGCCGAGGACGGCATGGCTGCGACGAGCCTCGACCTGATGGAGAGCCAGTTCGACGACAGGTACGGGAAGTTCGACGGGGACGGCGCCGAGGCGGATGCGGACGGCTCCGTCCGTCTCCTCTATGTGGTTGGCGGTGAGCCGGGAGATCGCTGCGGGCCACTGGGCGTAGAGGAGCAACAGCAGGCCGGCGAGGCGGTCTTCGGGCTTGAGGGGGTCGTCGTGCAGCAGGCGGCGGGCGGTGTGCCAGCGGGCTTCGTCGTCCATGGGCTGAGACGGGCCGGTCCATCGTTCGGCCGGGAAGGTGAGATCGCGGGCGATCTTCCGGGAGAGTGCCCAGCGCACGAAGTGGCCTGCCTCCTGGCGGTGGCGGACGTCGTCGCTGGTCATCCAACGTTCAAGGTCGGCTTGACGGCAGGTGGCAAGGGTCAGGTTCCGGCCCGCAAGCCAGTTCAGGAGGTAGACGGCTGCCCGCAGATGTTGCCGCGTGACCTGGAGCTGGTTGTGCGGGGTCTCCTTGCCGCGGCTGCGTCGGCGAAGCCGACGCAGGAGGTGCCAGGTTGCGTACTGGTGAAGGATTTTCCGTCCTTCGACGGTTGTATGGGAGGTGACGAGGTCCTTGACGTGCCGTTCGAGACGGACCATCTGCTCGTCGCGTTTCGGCAGGGCGCCGGTGGCGACGAGGATGCTGCGGATGTGTTCGACGACCTTGCCTTCAGGGAGTTCGTCCAAGGATTCGTGGGTGAGGGGGCGGCGGCCGGAGCCGAGGTCGGACAGGACGGTGGAGATGATGCCATTGGAGAGCCAGCGCATCGCGGTGCCGGCCCGTTCGGTGTCGGCCAGGGCCTCGTAGAGGGACCGCAGTTTCGGCGGTATGGAGCCGGTGCCGGTGACGAGAAGCTCGTGGAGCCGCTGCTTGAGGGTGCAGCGAGGGCACGGACCCGGCGTGTGCAGCCGTTCGGCTTGTCCGCAGGTGGGGCATGGGCGCCAGTGTTCGGCGTCCGGTGTGGTGCAGGGGCCGCAGACGGGGGCGTCGGCGGGGCCGGAATGGATGCCGCGGAGTCGTCCGCAGACGATGCAGTGAGCCGGGCGTCTGTCGCAGCCGCCGCAACAGGGCAGGTCGGTGAGTTTCGCGAGCATGCAGGGTGCTGTGCGGCCGCAGATCGAGCAGAGCAGTATGGGCAGGGGACGGCAGTTCGGGCAGACCGGCCCCTCGGCAGTGCGGCAGCTGACCATGCGTGACTCGCCGCAGACGGTACAGGTCTCCCGGTTCGCCGGGTCCCTGATCAGGCAGTTCGGACACAGCGGTCGCCCCTGGGCGTCACAGGTGGCAGGCTCGCGCTGGGCTCCGCAGCGTACGCATTCTTCGATGCGGGACTTGGCGATGCAGTTGCGGCAGACCCGCTGCCCGTCGAGCGGCTTGTCGACGCGGACCACCCGGTGGCAGCGAGGGCAGGCAGGCCGGACGATCCCAGTGACACCGACCTCGTGCAGCAGGTCGATGAAATTCAGGATGGCGCGATGTGGTGCGAGGTAGCCGTCCCCGGTCAGCAGGCGGGGGTTCTCCTCCAGGGCCCAGACGATTCGCTGCCGGCAGGTGGGGCGGTGGGGTGCCGTTCGGCGGAGGGCTTGGGCTCTCACGTCGCGGTCGGCGTCCGGGTTGAGCGTGGTGATCAGTTCGTGGACGACGGTGACGGGATCACGGTCGTCGGCGTCGGGACACATTTTGCAGCGTGGCAGGCCCTGGCGGTCCCGGAAGCCGATGCGTCGGACGTTTCCGCAGGCGGTGCACTCGGCTCTCTCCTGCCCGCAGACCGAGCAGTACCAGTCCCGGTCCTCGCGTTGGAGGGTTCGCAGCTTCTTTCCGCACTTGGCGCAGGTCGGCGGCGCGATCGCCGAGGTGCCGGCCTTGCGGAGTTCGATGAGCAGATCGCCGATGGCTCGGGGCGCCGGGGACCGGCCGTCGGTCAGGTCGGCGGGCCGTATCGCCAGAGCCTTGGCCAGGCTCCGTGACTTCGCGCGGCCGCCCGCGACTGCCGTGACGACGGCTCGGATGGTCTCCATGTCGAGTTCTTTCTCGGCGTCGGCGACGAGGTCTGTGATCAAGCCGACCGGGTCTGCGACGGCGCGGTCGAGCTGGTCAGCGGTGATCATGATGGGTCAACACCCCTGATCCGGGCCCGCTTGGGCCGCAGTCCGCCGAGTCGCTCCGCATCGGGCGCCGAGCCACCGGCTGCGGCCTTCTGCGGCTTCTTAACGGCCCCGGCCGCCGCTGTGGACTCGATGAGGTCGTCCATGGTGCAGTCGAGGATGTCGAGCAGGGCCATGAGGATCTTCAGGCTCAGTCGCTCCGGTCGCTCGACGACGAGCCGGTAGACCTGGCTCGTGGAGAGCGTGATGCCACGTTCGGCGAGCGGAGGGAGGAGGGCGGTGGTGGAGAACATCCCGCGGTCGGCCATGACTTTGCGCAGGTGCCGGTGGTAGTCGAGGTTGGCGGTCAACGTCAGGGTCCCTCCTGTCAGGCCCATGCGAAGGCTGGGGCCAGTGCTTTGTGCAGGGAAGTGTTCATGAAGTCGCCGCTGACGTGAGTGTAGATGGCCAGGGAGTTGTCGCACTCGTGGCCGACCTGACTGCCCATCGCGTCCGCCTCGCCAGCGGCATCGAAGTGTCCGCGATGTGCGCGATCGACGCCCTCGGCATCCCCGGCATGCTCGGCACCGACGCCGTGATCACCTCCACCGACCCCGTCACCGGAGACACCATCACCGTCACCTCCACCGGCGGGCAGAGAAACTGGCAGCCGTCGACCGCCATGGTCTACGTCGGCCAGCGCTCCAGCGACGGCCCCGCCGCCGACGTCGCCTGCGGCGCCCTGAACTTCTGCACCAACCGACATACCGCCGGCAGTTGGGCCCGAACCCACCCCGACCACACCGGCAAGACCGTCGACCCGGCCCACGCCGAAGCCCTCGGACGATCCGTCTTCGGCTCGCTGCTCACCACCGCGCAACCGGACGAAGGGCGAGGACGATGACCGGCATGCGCATCTGTATCGACGCCGACGACCTGCCCGGCCTCAGCTGCGCACCCGCCAAGGGCAGCGACCAGCCGTACCGCAACATCCACGTCGCCGTGCAACGCCGCGACCGCCCCGCGGAGCTCCTCGGCCCCCAGCCCGGGAACGCCGACGCCGCGAGCTGGACCCTGGAGTGCACCACCACCGCATCCCCGGCCGGTACCGACGTGAATGGCCCCTACGTACAGGGCCGCCCGGGCGGCCGGTTCATCTACCCGTCGTGGGGCACCGTCGATGAGACGCACACCTTCACGATGTTCCGCCGCGCCAAGCTCCTGCTCGACGTCGTCCCGACCGAGATCCTCACCTCGGCCGCACACTCCGGTCTCCTCGTGGGACGCTGCGGCCTGACCGACGCACGCGGAAACCCCCTGTGCGCCCGGGTCGTGTCCCAGCCATCACCTGGACCTCCGACGTGCCCGATTAACAGAAGGCCGCCTGCGCAAAGTTGACGCGCGCATCCGCGGCGAGTCGGGACACGGCCTGCACATCACCCCTGGGCGCGCACAGTGAGCTGAGCGAGGTGGAAGTCGAAGTGCTGGGTCGGGTAGCGGTATACGTCTTCGAGGGTCATCACGTCCCTGAAGAACGGATCCCACCGCGTGGGAAACCCCATCGTCCGGGCCAACCGCGCGTCCGTCTCGGCGTCCAGACGGTGATGAAGGGCTGCCAGCGTCCGGTCGAGCTTTGCTCCCATGCGCCGATGGTCGTAGACCCGTGCACCACCCACGGCGCCGAGGTAGTTGATCACGTCGAAGGGGCGAGTGGCAGCGTTCAGCATCCACGCCCACGCGCGACTTGCTCCCGGTGGAAGACGGCCGAACAGACGCACCATCGGAAGCAAGGCCCGCACGACCATGTAGCCGAACACCATGTGGTACATCAGCTGCTCGTTGGTCCATCGAGTTCCTTCGCTCCGTCGGCGCAAGTCCTCGGCCGTGGCCGACTCCAGAAGCTGGTGGAATGTGGCGCTGGCCTGCCGCAGCTCCGCGTGGACGAGCTCTCTGTCCATTTGCGCCTCCTGGCCACGCGCGGTGAGCAACTGCTTCATCATGCCCCTGCAGACGCGTCCCGTACCCGGATCGAAGAGGTCGTTCTCCGCGGACAACGGACAACTTTGAACCCTTCGACTGACGGCATGTGGCCTCGAACGAGTTCACATGCCACTGCCTTGGGGGGACCTGGCGCAGGGTACGGACCGTTACTGGTACCGGCAGCGCGCCGAGAGCCTTGAAAGGGATCAGGCAGTCACCAAAGGAAACGACGTCTTCGTAGCTGGTATAGGCCCAGGTGCCGAACACGGCGACCAGCAGCACGGCGGTCTGCGCCACGCGCCGCGCCGGGTGAGGTGTTCCAGCAGGTGGTGGGAGAGCTGGGAGATCGCGAAGACGAAGACCAGGGTTGTACAACAACTGAGGGTGCCGGGCTTGTTCACGCCCAGGCCGCAGCGCACCCGCCGGGCCAGGCACTTGATGATCTAGAGGGTGAGGGCGGCCAGGCGGGCGGCAGTCCCGAAGCCTCCGGCGCCCGAGCGCGCAGCCGCACCTTCAGCAGACTGTGCAGCTGCCGTCATCATCTGCTGTCACCGCAACGGTCATGGGGACCGCTTCGTTGGTTCGGTGACGTACACAGGTCCCGAGGAGCCCCACAGGTATCCGTGTCCGTCGACGGGTCCCCGGTGCACCGTTCCGCGTCGGGGCCACAGCACGGACGGAGACTGCCCTGGCATTGGACGCCGGCACCGCTTACGGCCGCATCCACAACACCCTGACGAACAACGGCATCACCGCCGGCACCGGCCTGACGGTCAGGGCGACCACCGCCTACCGCGACATCACCGCCCGCAGCCTGTAACCCCTGGGCAGCCTTGCCGACCCGCAACCGGCACCAGCAGCCGGACCCGTACGTTCTTGCGGAACCCCTGCTGCCCTCTGCTCACCGGGAACCGGGCGGAGGGCAGCAGGGCAAAGGGCACGGGGCGGGGACACGAGCACAACTGGCCCTGGCCTGCCCGGCAGTCCTGTATCTGGCGGCGGTCTTGGTCTGGGTTTGTCGCTGAGCTGGGGCGATCAGGACGGCTCGTGCACGACCAGTCGCGACTGCCGTCCCGCGAACGCGCTGCGCAGCGCCCGTGCCTCACGGCTGCTTGCTGCCAAGAGTCCGTGCTTGTCGACGTGAACGACCAGGACGTCGTGGTTGTCGACGACTTCGGAGATGCCTCTTGTCTGGATGGTGTCCCGCCAGGCTTGCGTATTGCGGCCGAACCACTCGGGCAGGCCGCAGGGCTGGGTGACGGCGTCCCAGAAGTCGTCGAGCGTCTCGATCGATAGCCCCCGCAGGTCAACCACCAGCTGTGACTGCGTCTTGTTGGCCATCGCAGCAGAGTAACCAGCCCCCACCCGGCCCGGCCCGGCCGGCGCCGGCTTCAACACCCGCCGCTCACCACTGCATGCCCAGCTCATAGGGTGGTGTGCATCGTGAAGTTGCAGGTCATGGGCCGGGTGTGCGCGGGGTTCATGGTGCTCGTGCTGGTCGTGGGCGGATGGCTCGGTGAAGATCGTCGGCCACCGTGAGACTTCGCGGTTCGTCAGGACCAGTTGGGCCCTCACCAAAGCAGTCGCCGACTTCGGATCGGTGCGGACCTTGCCGAGAACGCGTGTGTGCTGATGTCGAACCGGGTTCGTTGGATCTCTCGAACGAGCAACCTGCGGCGGCGCGGTCGGGCGGGGAAGTCTCAGCATCTTTCCCCGAGTTGATGGTGATACGTTCATGGACATGCCGATGGGATACGTGGCGACGACCGCGCTCTTCGCCTGGTGCACCTTCTTCGCCGTTGTCGCGCCACGCCGGCCCCGGCCACTGGCGACCATGAGCTTCTGGTTCGGCCTGGGCCTCAACGAGGTGCCGTTCGTGGGTATCTATGTCCTGGTGGTCTCCACGGCACTGGCTGCCGCCCAGGGCGATCTGGGGTCACCGGGCGCCAAGGCGGCAACCGCGGTGGCCGCCGTCGTCACCGTCGGCCTTGCTGTCTCCGCCTGGCGGGGCCTGCGCACGGATCAGGTGGTCGGGCGGGCTCTTGAACAGGGCCTCGGGACCGGCTGGCGGGATCGTGTGCATGTACCGCTGCGCCGCCACCGGCCCTGGGCCCGCATCCTGCTGCTGCCGGGCCTGATGCGGCGGCGTGACGTGCAGCGGATCGCCAACATCCGCTATGGGGGCGCCGGCCGCCAAAATCTCCTCGACATCTACCGCCGCCGCGACACACCGCAGCACGCGCCGGTCCTGATCTACTTCCACGGCGGCGGGTACACCGGCGGAGCGAAGAACCGCGAGGCACGGCCCCTGCTCTACCGGCTCGCCGGCCAGGGGTGGGTGTGCGTCAGCGCCAACTACCGGCTGCGGCCCCAGACCACTTTCCCCGGCCATCAGATCGACGCCAAGAAGGTCATCGCCTGGGTCCGCGAGCACGCCCCCGAGTACGGTGCCGATCCGTCCAGGCTGTTCGTGGCGGGCAGCTCCGCCGGCTCCAACCTGGCGGCCCTGTGCGCACTCACGCCGAACGACCCGCTGTTCCAGCCCGGATTCGAGTCGGCCGACACCACGGTCACCGCGGCGATCTGCCTCTACGGCTACTACGGCCACTTCTTCGGCGAGGAGCCCGCCGCAACGCCGTCCCCGAACCAACCGTATGCGTACCTCAACCCCGGTGCGCCACCGTTCCTCATCGCCCACGGCACCAAGGACGCGCTGGCGACCGTCGAGGGCGCCCGGAACTTCGTCGACCGGCTGCGCCGTGTCTCGGACAGTACCGTGGTCTACGCCGAACTGCCCGGCGGGCAGCACTCGTTCGACCTGTTCCACTCCCCGCGCTTCGAGGCCGTCGTGGACGGCGTTGAAGCCTTCGCCGCCTGGGTCCTGGCAGCTCCGCAGCGCACTCCCGACTCAGCCCGTTAGAGACTGCTCAACCTTCAGTGAAACGGGACAGGCGAGGAGGGCAACAGTCGAAGGCGGCGGATGACGGCTGAGGTCACGTCTGGGATGTCCCGCTCGTGCAGCTCGTCGACCACCACGTCGGCGGTGGGTCGTGCAGACTGGTGAACTCCGGCCGGTCGGAAGCGACCTGCACCCCGTACCCGGTCGGGCACCGCACCCGAGTGCGCCGGCCTGCGGCAAGGCGATCCGGTCGACCAGCCCCTCGCTACGTGGCTACACCAGCCGGCGCCGGGTCTGCTCGAGACGTACCGCAGGGGGCTCGTGGTCCAGATGGTCGGTGAGCTCGCCCTCCAACGCGGACTCCAGCACCCGCTTCGTCAGCTGCTGCAGCAGGCCGCCCTCGCCGGCGAGCTTCACCCCACTGGCCTGGGCCCAGGCGGCCAGCTCGGCGACCAGCCCGTCATCCACGGCGCCCGTCCCATTCACAGAGGCCTCCCCGGCTGCGCTGCCACTCGTCACGTTAGTCATCAACTGTCGCTTCCAGCTGCGGAGTTACACCGCTCACCGTACAGACCCGGCCGGATCTTTTGCTCCGTCGGGTGGGACGTAGCCCTGGACTTGGCGTAGTCGTTCGACGTCCGGTTCGTGACGATCTGGCGGCTTGGCGAGGTTGCGGGGACGTGACAGGCACCGGCTTCCAAGATCATGGAGCTTTCGTCGCTCCGCGATCCGAGTGGAAGACCGTGCCTGCCGACGCATCATCGCCGTCCCGCCGAGGACGCGTACCTTGCCGGGGAGGTGCCTATGGAGGCGGTGAAGTCGCGGGTGAAGTGTGCTTGATCGGCGTAGCCCAGTTCGGCGGCGAGAGCGGACCAGTCCTGCGGGTCGGTGGCCGCACGTGCGGCGGCTTCCTGCATGCGGGCCCGTCGGATCACCCACTTGGGTCGGATGCCGACGTATTCGGCGAACAGCCTCTGCAGCTGGCGCACGCTCATGCCGGCGATCGCGGCCAGCTGGGACACCCGTAGAACAGCAGGGTCGGTGCTGATCGTTTCGACCAGCCTGGCCGCCTCGTCGATGGCAGGGTCGGGCGTGGGCCGGAAGTCGCGCAGGAGCGTGGCGGCGAGGCGGAGCGCGGTGGGTACGCAGGGTTCGGTGATGATGGCGTCTGCTGCTGCCCGCGCTGCCGGGCCGAAGATCTCTTCGATGTCCAGGACTCGGTCGGTGAGGGTGGACACCGGGGCAGTGAGGAAGGGGCGGAAGCCGCCGGGTCGGAATCGCAGGCCGAGGGCCCGGCCGGTGCCAGAGATCTCTCTAGTGAACGTGTCGCTGACGATGCCTGTGATGTGGGCCTGCCCGCCGGTGGTGAAGGTGAGATGGACCACCGGGTGAGTAAGGACTTGCTGCCGGTGTGGTTCGGTCAGGTCCCAGTGGAGGATCCAGTACCCGTCCACGAACGGGGTCAGATCCGCCGGAGCCGGCTCGTGGTCGAGTCGGAACCGCTCAGCCGCGGTGCGTGGATGGAGGATGGCCCGCTGTCGCGTTTGTTCAATACCCGTCATCGTCGTCCTGTCTACCGTGTCTGACGGCAAGCGGGGAAGGGATGACGTGGAGACGAGATCTGTGATGGCCCGAGCCTCCAAATCGGCGGTGGACATCGTCCGAGGGGTCGGGCCGGACGCGTTCGACGGGCGCACGCCGTGTCCGGAGCTGAAGGTCGGTGCACTCCTGAATCACCTGATCTTCTTCACCGGCGTGCGGGGGCACGGCGCGGGACTGAAGCAGCCGCCGCAGGCTCCGAATGAAGTGGCGGAGGGGCATGACTTCACCGCGGAGCCGGATTGGGCCGAGGCGTATGCCGCCCGGTCGGCGGCGACCGCGGCCGTCTGGAGCGCTCCGGAGGCATGGGTTGGCGAGACGGCGCTGACCGGGAGCGGGCGGATGCCGGCCCGCTTCATCGGTGGGATCGTACTGGGCGAGTGGCTGCTGCACGGCTGGGACCTGGCGGTGGCCACCGGGCAGAAGCTGAACGTGGACGACGAACTCGCGGCAGCGCTGTACGAGGACATCGCCGGCAAGGCCGAGATGGCCAGGCAGTACGGGGTGTTCGGCCCTGAGGTCAGCGTGCCGCCGACCGCGCCGCTGTTCGACCGCGCTCTGGGACTGGCGGGCCGTAACCCGTCATGGAAGCGCCCGGCTGACCGCATGTGAAGGGGCGCCAGCAGTCCCTTGTGGTCCTGCGGATCGCAACCCGCTTTCTCTGCTGTGCGCGGGGCGCAGCGGCCGTCAGCGACTGGGACGTCCTCGTCGAGCACAGCGAGGCGCTGCATCTCGGTGAGAGCCGACCCCGTGCGGTTCCGCCGCTGGCGAAGACGGAGCGGCGGCCTCGCCGACCGGGGCTTCGGCGTTGCCACTTGACGTCCGGTCCGTGACGATCTGGCGGCTTGGCGAGGTTGCGGGGACGTGACAGGGACGGGCTTCCAAGATCATGGAGTTCTCGACGCCCCGTGACCTGTGTGGAAGGCTGTGCCGGCCGATGCATCATCGCCGTTCCTGCCTGCCTTTGACCGACTCAGCGAGCATCCTGAAGCTGCACCCTAGGAGATCCCGGCTTGCTGGAGCGGCTGGTTGAGGTGTCCGACCCTCCGGGCGATCGTCGACCGCGGGGAAGTCCTGTCGGTGCGGGAGCCGGGTGTGGCGCCGGGTCTGAGCAGTCCGTCGACGGTGGGCTATCACCTTCAAGACCTGGAGCAGCGCGGCGCCCTGACCCGCGACAGCCCCGGCTGGCGCACCTGCCGCCTGACCTGGTAGCCGCCCCGGCCCTTGCGGCTAGGCCTGCGGCATCTCTTGCGCGAGCCCGGACGATCTTCCCGGATCTGCGCAGGCCACCGCATGTCCTTGACGTCGCCGGAGAGGTCGACGCAGACGATGTCGTCCTCGACGATCTCGGCGCCGAACCGTTCGGCCTGGGCGCGCATGTTCGCCATCAGGCCCGGGCCGTCGATGCCCTGGGGGAAGCCGGGGAAGTTCTCGACCTCGGTGGTCGTGGTCAGTGAGCCCCCGACGAAGATCGCGCCGCCGAAGATGAGCGGCTTGAGTTCGGCGCGGGCGGTGTAGAGGACGGCGGTGTATCCGGCGGGGCCGGAGCCGATGACGATGACCTCGCGTATGGCGTCGTCGGTCGCTGAGGTCACGCCTCCTGCTTGGCGTCGATCTCGGCGATCAGGGCCTCGATGAGGGTCTTGATCTCGTCGCGGATGGGGCGGACGGACTCGACGCCCTTGCTCGCGGGGTCTTCCAGGGCCCAGTCGAGGTACTTCTTGCCGGGGAAGATCGGGCAGGCGTCGCCGCAGCCCATCGTGATGACGTAGTCGGACGCCCGGACGGCCTCGGTGGTAAGGATCTTCGGCTTGGCGTCGGAGATGTCGACGCCGACTTCCTTCATGGCCTCGACGGCGGCGGGGTTGACCTGGTCGCCCGGGATGGAGCCGGCGGAGCGGACCTCGATCCGGTCGCCCGCGAGGTCGCTGAGGAATCCGGCGGCCATCTGCGAGCGCCCGGCGTTGTGGACGCAGACGAACAGCACGGAGGCGAGCGGGGCGGAGGACATGCGTTCTTCCTTCACGGGGTGGGTGTCACACGGTGCAGGGGGTTAGGTAGACCCTTTCGACGGGCCATAGGTCAGCCCCGGCTGGTATCAGCGCTGGGTGATGTGACAGTATCAGTTCATGCTGATGTCAGTCGACGCTGATCTGATGCGGGTTCTGGCCGATCCGCTCAGGCTCCAGATCGTGACCCTGCTGGCCCGCGAGACGCTGTGCACCACGCACCTGATCGAGGAGACGGGCGCCAAGCAGACCAACCTGTCCAACCATCTGAAGGTGCTGCGCGAGGCGGGGGTCGTCGAGACGGAGCCGTGCGGCCGGTTCACCTACTACAAGCTGCGCGCGGACGTCATCGCCTCGCTCGCCGGTCAGTTCGCCGAGCTGGCCGAGTCCGCCCGCAGCGCCGCCGAGAACAAGCGGTCCTGTCCCTGACCTGTCGCCTCCTGGCGACTGCCATAAGGAGTCTTTGTTGACCGCTACGCACGAGGCCGCCGCCGTCTCACCGCTGCCGGCAGCCGAGCCGCAGCCCGCTCCGGGCGCCACCTTGCCGCGCAGGCCGCTGGCCGCCCGGGCTGCCGCCGAGCTCCTGGGTACCGCAGCCCTCGTCGCGGTGGTGGTGGGCTCCGGCATCCAGGCCACCGAACTGACGAGGGACGTCGGCCTGCAGCTGCTGGCCAACTCGATGGCCACGGTCTTCGGCCTCGGCGTGCTGATCCTCCTGCTCGGCCCCGTCTCCGGCGCCCACTTCAACCCGGTCGTCACGCTGGCCGAGTGGTGGACGGGCCGACGCGGCCGTGCTGGCGTGACGATCCGCGAGGCGGCTGTCTACGTGCCCGCGCAGATCGCGGGCGCGATCGCGGGCGCAATCCTTGCGGACGCGATGTTCGCCAAGCCGATGGTGCAATGGTCGACCCACGACCGCTCGGCCGGGCACCTCCTGCTGGGCGAGGTGGTCGCAACAGCCGGGCTGGTCCTGCTGATCTTCGGCCTGGCCCGCACCGACCAGCTGCGCTACGCCCCCATGGCCGTCGCCTCCTACATTGGTGCAGCGTACTGGTTCACCTCCTCCACGTCCTTCGCCAACCCGGCGGTGACCATCGGCCGTGCCTTCACCGACACGTTCGCGGGCATCGCGCCCGGCTCGGTGGCAGGGTTCATCGGCATGCAGCTGATCGGCGGCGTCATCGGCCTGGCACTCGTGACCCTCGTCTTCACCTCCGGGCGGGATGCCGACCGGTGACGCACACGGTCCAGGCGGTGGTGATCGGCGGCGGCCAGTCCGGGCTCGCCGCCGGATACCACCTGCGCCGCCTCGGCCTGGACTTCGTCGTCCTCGACGCCCAGAGCACACCGGGCGGAGCCTGGCAGCACACCTGGCACTCCCTGCACCTGTTCTCCCCGCCCGCCTACTCCTCCCTGCCCGGCCGGCTCATGCCGGCGCAGGCCGGGCAGGAGTACCCCGACGCGCAGCACGTGGTGGACTACCTCGCCGACTACGAGAAGCGCTACGAGCTTCCCGTCGAGCGCCCGGTCCGCGTCCTCGGCGTCCACCGCGACGGTGCATTCCTGCGAGTGGAGACCGACTCCGGCACCTGGCGCTCCCGCGCCGTGATCAGCGCGACCGGCAC
>NZ_JBEOWS010000142.1:0-22419 GCF_040296125.1 Streptomyces sp. NPDC002265
CTCATTGACCGTGCCTTCCACTCCGGAGCTGACCGAATAGCGGGCCTTCCACTCAGGCGTCTGTTGTCCCCGGAGGTGACGGTGGCCACCTCGGCGTCCGCCCCCTGGGCCTGGGCGGCGCCTTCGGCCGCGGCGGTGCCGTCCGCGCCCTCGGAACCACCGGGGGCGGCCTCGGAGTCGGGGGCGGCCTCGGCGGAGTCCGGTGCCGCTTCCGGCTCCGAGGCTTCCGCCTCCTCCGACTCCGACTTCGCTTCCGGTTTTGCGCTGCCGGCAGGTCTTCCGACCGGCTCACCACCCGGTTCGACGCTCGGGGCGGTGACCGCGGCGGCCGGCTCCGAGGTTCCGTCCGGCGTGGTGACGGCCGCTGCGGCGGCCTCGCCCTCGGAACCCTGTGGGAACCCGGCTGTGTGCGGTGCGGTGCTCAAGACGTCCTCCTGGCGAAGCAGCTGTGGGGGTGGCGGGGTCCAGCGGTGCCCGTGGTGTGCTGGGGGTCGCACAGGCCATGTCTCAGGTCTCCTGCGCGGGTTGAGGCGGCACGTGTTGAGGGGGCACCTGTTGAGGGAGCGTCGCATACCGCACGCCGTCGAAGACGATCCGGATCGGCTCACCGGTTCCGTCCCCGTAGCTGTGCTCGACGCCGTCCTGGCCGACGATCACGACGTTCCGGCCGGAGGCTGCCGCCGTCAGCGCGGCCAGCGTTTCCGGATAGGAGCCGGGCGCGGCCCGGTCGACGAGCAGTTGGATCCGCTGCCCGACGTCCAGCTGCGCCGCCGACACGGAGATCCGACCGCCCAGGAGGCTCGCCTCGGCCACCTGGCCCGGTCCGAGGACGACGCCCAGTGCGTGCAACTCGTCCAGGTCGGCCGTGTCCGCACCGGTGGGCAGGCTGGGGACCGGGGGCGCACCGTCGGCCTCGAGGGCCGAAATGCGTTCGGACAGCCAGTGGTTGAGGGCGTCACGGCCTCCGCCGTCCTGCGCGGGGGCGGAGTGTGGGCTCACCTCCCGCAACAACGCTGCCGAGAACGACTCCTCGGGGGGCGGCGCAACGGTGTCGGCGGCCGAGACCTGAACGGCGTTGGCGACAAGCCCTCTTGGCGGGTTGGGCCGGGAGCCCGGGTCGGGCCATCGGGCCGGTGTGCGCGCGAGGGATTCCGTCGGCATCTCGACCGACGAGGTGGTGCCCCGGAGGTCGTTCACGTCGGCCGCGAGCCCCGCCAGGCGTCCGGCGGCGACCTTCTGCGCGCGGGCCGCGGTGCGCTGCCGTTCGCGCGCGGAGTCGAGCAACTCCCGCAGTTCGTCGGCCCGTCGACCCGCCTCCTCCAAGGCCTTCTCCGCTGCGTACCTGCGTGCCCGAGCAGCTTTGGCGAGTTCGTCCTGTCGAGCATCGTCCCCGGTCGCCCTCGTGCCGGGAGACTCCTTGGTCTTGCGCAGCCGTTCGAGCGACCGCACGGCCTGGCGGTCACGGAGTTCCTCGTTCCGGGTGGCCGACCCGCCGGACGACCCCTGGTCGGTGAAGGGGGCCCGGGCCGAGACGTCCTGGGGGGTGGCGGCGGTGACGGTCAGCTGGGGTGGGGTGGTGGTGCCGTGGTAGACGATCGGTGCGCCTTCGCCCAGCGCGAGGAACTCGTTCTCGTCCTCGCGCAGGAAGAGCGTGTGCTCCGACCAGGCCTCTCCCTCGAAGGTGGCCCGACTCTGGAGATACGTGCCGAACACATGGTGCAGCGGCACCTCCTGGGACGTCACCCAGAAGGGGCCGAGCATGGCCTTGTCCTCGTCCGTTTCCGTTTTCGTGGCGTCCTTGTACGGCTCCATGAGGCTGTACGACTCCGCGGGGCCCCGCTTCATGTGCACCGAGCCGCCCTCCGCAGGCATGGTCTCGTTGTACTGCGCGAGCAGCTTTCGTTCCTCCAGGCGGATCAGCTGGACGATCCCTCGCTGCGGGTCGACGTTCGGCATGCTCACCCGGTTCAACATCTCGTAGGTGAAAGCGTGTTGGGCCGCCATGCTGCGGACGTACTCCGAGGAGAACATGGTCACCGGGAATTCCCGGCCGTGCTCGTTCTCCCACGCGTCACTGCGGACGAGGCTGCTCTCCCTGCTGAGGGTGGACATGTGATAGCCCTCGGCGGCCCGCGGGGGGCGGAAGTGACTGACCATCACCTTGAAGTACTGCGAACTGGCGTGGATGGAACCAGCTCCCTGACCGATCGCCCAGTCGGCCAGCCAGTAGCTGTCCCCGCCGTTCGCCTTCAGCCAGGAGTGGAACCGGGAGGACACTCCGTTCTCACCGCGCAGGGATCCGCCCACCAGGCGGTCCGCCGGCAGGGCGGGATAGGTGGGGTCAGTGAGCGCCCATGGAACGCCGAGGCTGCTGTCCGGCTCCAGCCGTGCGGGAAGGTCGGCCAGCAGGTCGCTCTCGCCGAGGAGCATCTGCATCCGAAGGAACTCGGTGCGGTACTCCGGGAGCCATCCGTCCGTCTCCAGCAGGGCGTTCGTCTTCAGGAGGCGCTCTGCGGCCTCCTTCTCCATCGGGGAGGCGTCGGCGTCGGCGACGACGCTCTCGGCGCGCTGCGCTATGAGCGTCAGGTACTGACCTGTCGCCACCATGTTCTGGTCGTAGGCGTTCACCCCCTCGTACGGATCCGTCCAGTCGGCGATTGCCCGGTTCTCCGGATAGAGCACGGGGAACGTCTTGCCGTCGCCCAAGGTGATCACGCCGAAGTCAGGCAGCTCGGGAGCGTTCGACCAGAGTGTCGTTGAGGTGAAGGGACCGGTCGGCAGGGCGTCGGGCGAGAGTGCGGCCGGTGGTGGAGGTGTGCCTGGCTGGGTGTCTGCCTCGTCGTCCTGTGTGGGTTCGGGCGAGGGGGGCGTCTGTGCGGGTGTGGGTGCGGCGACGGGTGGTGGGGCGGTCCAGGTGAAGTGGGGGGTGGTGGACGTGGTGGTTGCGGTGGGGGCGGGTGCGTCCCAGTCGGATTCGTCAGCGTTTTCCGCGTCGGAGTCGTCGGATGCGTAGCGCTGGAGTCTGCTCGGCATCGGCAGCATGCGGGCGGCGACGGAGTCGGTCTCCGGGCGGTCGGTGTTGTCGTCTGCCGGGCCGCGGGGTTCGGAAACTGGGTCGGCCCATTTGTGGGAGCGGGGCGAGGGGGCGCTGGCGTCGCGGGCCTGCTGCCAGGTTCCGTCAGCGCTCTGCGTGGGGGTGCCGGTGTCGCCGATGAGGGCGGCGAGGAGGTGGAGGTGGCGTTCGCGGAGGTGGCCTTGGGGGAGGGCGTCGGGGGAGGGTTGGTGGTAGTTGCCGAGGAGGCTGCCGGTGATGTCGGGGCGGTGGGGTGTGGTGTCGTCCTGGTATTCGTCGCGCAGGCCCAACTGGTGGCCGAGTTCGTGGGCGTAGTCGATGGGGTTGGCGTCGTGGTGCCAGGTGCGGTGGTCCATCGGCCGGGAGTGGTCGCTGAGGTAGACGGTGAGGTGGGGTTTGGTTCCGGACGGGGCTGGTTGGACGGTGATGTGGAGGAGGTCGCCGTTGGGGAGGCGGTGGCCGGGGTTGTTGTAGTAGTCCTCTACGCCTTGGGCGAGTTTGGCGTGGACGTCGGTGCTGTCGCCGCCGCGGTAGGCGACGGTGACGGTGAGGTCGGTGATCGTGTCGTCCTCGTGGCGGAAGCGGCGGACGTCGAAGCCTGAGGGGACGGTGAAGCGGGGCGTGCGGTCGAGGTGCATCCGGGGCCGTGCGGACGGTCCGGCCTCGGTGGCCGTGTCGTTGTCGTGAGGTGTGGGCCGGGTTTCCGCGAGGGCGAGGTCGACCTCGTTCAGAGCGTCGGTGAGGACGTCGGCGTGCTGGTCCAGCTCTGCCTGCAGTGCTGCTTTCTGCTGCGGGTCGAGGGTGGTGTCGATCCTCTGTTGGAGTTCGTCGGCGCGCAGGCCTGCCGTTTCGAGGGCGGCCTCGGCGGCGCGCAGGCGGGGTGAGGCTGCGGCCGGCTCCTCGCTCGCTGCTTCCACCGGGTGCTGCGGGTGGGACTGCCCGACGGTCGCCGGAGCGGATCGCGGTCCGGGTCGGGGTGCCTGGGCGGCGACGTCCCCGGTTGTGGTGACGGGCAGTTGGGGTGGGGTGTCGGTGCCGTGGTAGGTGATGGGCGCACCCTCGCCCAGGGCCAGGAACTCGTTCTCCCCCTCGCCCAGGAGAAGCGAGCGGTCCGGGTCAGTTTCTGCCCGGCTCTGGAGGTAGGTGCCGAATACGCGGTGCAGCGGCACCTTCTGGGACGTCACCCAGAAGGGGCCAAGCGTGTGGCTGCTCTCGTCCGTGGGGTCCTTGTACGGCGTCAGGAGACTGAACGACTCTGCGGGCCCCCGCCGCATCTGTACCTCGTCGCCCAGAGTCATGACTCCGGTGTTCTGGTCCTCCAGCAGGCTCCGCTTCTCCAGGCGGATCAGTTGGACGACCCCCTGTTCGGCGTCGACGTTCGGCATCTTCACCCGGTTGAGCACTTCGTAGGTGAAGACGTGCTGGGCGACCATGCTGCGTATGTACGTCGCGTGGTCCAGGTGCTGCGGGTCGAATCGGGTGACCGGGTAGTCGCGGTCCCCCGACTGCCAGGTGTCGTTCCTCAGGCTGCTGTTCAGTCCGGCCAGGTGATAGCCGTCGGGGGACTTCGGTGGACGGAAGTGGCTGACCATCACCTTGAACCGCTGGGACTCGGTGTTGATCGAACCACCGGCCTGATCAGCTGCCCAGTTGGCCAGCCAGTTGCTGTCCCCGCCGTTGGTGTTGAGCCAGGTGTGGAATCTGGCGGAGACTCCGTCGGGGCCGCGCAGCGAACCGCCCACCGGGCCGAGCAGGTTGGTGGGGTCGACCAGGGCCCACGGCGTGTCCTCGGGATCCACCACACCCCGATCCCGGGACCAGTTCGGATTGGCCACGAGTTCGCGGGGCAGGTCTTCGAGCAGTCCGCTCTCGCTGAGCAGCATCTGCATCCGCAGGAACTCGCTGCGGTACTCGGGACGCCAGCCGTCGTCCTCCAGCAGTTTGTTGGTCTTCAACAGGTGCTTCGCTGCCGCCTTGTCCTCGTCGGAGGTTCCGGGGTCAGCCTGTGTGCGCTCGGCGCGCTCGAGGACGAGGGCGAGGTATTTCTCGGCCAGTTCCATCACGGCGTCGAAGGCGGCGTTGCCGTCCCATGGATCGTCCCACTCGGCCGTCTGGCGGTCGTCCATGTACCTCAGCGGAATCGTCACGCCGTGGGAGGAGGAGGTGACCACGGCGAAGGGTTCCAGATCGGGAGCCTCCGACCACAGCGTCGCCGCGTCGAACGCTCCCTCCGGGATGCTGTCCGGCAGGACGTAGGTCACCAGGGACGAGGGGTCGAACGGTTCGTTCTGGTCTGCCTCGTCGTCCTGTACGGGCTCGGGCGAGGGGAGTGTCTGCGCGGGTGTGGGTGCGGCGACGGGTGGTGGGGCGGTCCAGGTGAAGTGGGGGGTGGTGGACGTGGTGGTTGCGGTGGGGGCGGGTGCGTCCCAGTCGGATTCGTCGGAGTCTTCCGCGTCGGAGTCGTCGGATGCGTAGCGCTGGAGTCTGCTCGGCATCGGCAGCATGCGGGCGGCGACGGAGTCGGTCTCCGGGCGGTCGGTGTTGTCGTCTGCCGGGCCGCGGGGTTCGGAAACTGGGTCGGCCCATTTGTGGGAGCGGGGCGAGGGGGCGCTGGCGTCGCGGGCCTGCTGCCAGGTTCCGTCAGCGCTCTGCGTGGGGGTGCCGGTGTCGCCGATGAGGGCGGCGAGGAGGTGGAGGTGGCGTTCGCGGAGGTGGCCTTGGGGGAGGGCGTCGGGGGAGGGTTGGTGGTAGTTGCCGAGGAGGCTGCCGGTGATGTCGGGGCGGTGGGGTGTGGTGTCGTCCTGGTATTCGTCGCGCAGGCCCAACTGGTGGCCGAGTTCGTGGGCGTAGTCGATGGGGTTGGCGTCGTGGTGCCAGGTGCGGTGGTCCATCGGCCGGGAGTGGTCGCTGAGGTAGACGGTGAGGTGGGGTTTGGTTCCGGACGGGGCTGGTTGGACGGTGATGTGGAGGAGGTCGCCGTTGGGGAGGCGGTGGCCGGGGTTGTTGTAGTAGTCCTCTACGCCTTGGGCGAGTTTGGCGTGGACGTCGGTGCTGTCGCCGCCGCGGTAGGCGACGGTGACGGTGAGGTCGGTGATCGTGTCGTCCTCGTGGCGGAAGCGGCGGACGTCGAAGCCTGAGGGGACGGTGAAGCGGGGCGTGCGGTCGAGGTGCATCCGGGGCCGTGCGGACGGTCCGGCCTCGGTGGCCGTGTCGTCCTGACCGGACGCGGGCTGTGTTTCCGAGAGGGCGAGTTCGACCTCGCGCAGGGCCTCGGCGAGGACGGCGGCCTGCCGGTCCAGCTCCTCCCGGAGCTCGAACTCCCTGCGGCGGTTCTCCTGTTCCTCCTGCGCCGCCCTGGTGAGGTCCGACGCCTCGGTGTGGAACCGCTGCCATGCGGTCATCGCCTCCGGGCCGAGTCCCGAAGGCTGCCCGGCGGAGTCGAAGTTCCAGAAGTGGAGCGTGCCGTCCTCGTACCGCACGGCCAACTCGACCGGCTTCTCGGCCGTGGCCGCGGTCCGCGACGCGGCGAACAGCGCACGGCCCAGCTCCTGAGGATCCGGCCGGGCGGGAGTCCCGTCCCCGGTCGCCGGGTCGGCGCCGATCGCCAGCCACAGCTGGGCCTCCGGGTCGGCGGGGTCGATCTGTGCGGCCAGCAGATCGGGCAGGGCGTCCAGCGGATGCGTGCGCCAGTCCCGTAGATCCGCGGCGGCTCCCGCGGTCGACACCGAGCGGTCGGCGCCGGCTTGCACCATGGAGGCCAGGTCGTAGACCTGCGGATGGGTACGGGGCGGGGTGATGCCGTGGCCGAGGACGTCCCGTTCCGCGACGCGCACGGTGGCGGTGCCGGTGACGTGCCGGGTTCCTTCCGGCCCCCGTACGGTCAGATGGGTGTCGACCAGTGCCTCATAGGTACGGGTGCCGTGCGAACCGTCCGCGGGGGCCGTCGTCGTCCCGGTCTTCAGCCATTCGCGGCGTCCCCCGGACGCACCGGTTGTGCTGCCCGTCGTCCGGGGCTGGCGGGCCAGGACCGGGATCGTGGCTCCGCCGGCCGCCTGGTTGTCGTCGTCGTGGCTGTAGACGCCCTGGAAGCTGATCCCGCCCGTCGTCGCGCCGTTGGACGAGGAGCCGCCCCCGGTGTTGCTGACGCGGAGCCGGTCCAGGGTCACGTCGGACGCCTCGGTGACCCGGCGTGGGTTGTGCAGGGTGACCGACAGGGAGGGAGGGGTGTCGGGGGCCGACTCGAACGGATAGGCGCCGGGCATGGTGTCCGTCAGTCCGGCCGCGGTGCGCGGCTGATCCAGACTGATCTCTCCGGCCTGGATCAGCTCACCGATCCGGACCGCGGTGCTCTCGGCGGACGTGGACGTCTCCAGCGACCGCCAGGTGCGGTTCTGGCCGGGGGCGACGGTGTTCAACGCGGTGGTCAGTTCCGGCCAGGCGTTGAAGTCGAAGACGGGGGCCGGTCCGGTCGGGACGTAGCGGTTTCCCTTCATGACCGGCGGGGTCTGCGAGACCTCGGGCGGGAGCGGCGGGTCCACCTGCCGGCCCTCGGCGGCCTCGCTGCCGGTGAACCGGAGCGTCACCCGGGCGGGCACGACGGCGGAGCGGGCGGGGCGGCCGCCGAGCGTGCGGCTGATCCAGTCGCCGACCCCGGATCCCGATCCCGGGTCCGTCTCGCCGGCCGACGGCAGGAACCAGCCCTGCACCATGCCGCCCAGCACGTTCGGCGGCCAGTCCGCGACCAGCTCGGAACGGACCCCGACCTGGAAGTCGTACTCCAGATCGAAGTCGGCGACGCTGTCGGTGCGCAGCCAGAACCGGTCCTCGGCGGTGGCGGCGGACTTCGTGCCGTGGCTGCGGGTGGTGGCGGCGCTCAGCGCCGGGCCGCTGCGGTCGGTACGGGTGTCGTGGCCGGGCTGTGGATAGCGGGTGGTGGGGTGGAAGGCGAGCGCGTGCTGGGCGGTGTCCGTCGTCCCGGTGGCGACCCCCGCCGGCTGGTGCGCGTGATACTGCTCGAGTCCGGTGCCCGCACCGGCGTTCCGCCCGCGGATGGTGCGCCGTTCCTCGGCGCCGGCGCGCGGGCCGGCGGACAGGGTGACCTCGACCAGCCGGGCGCCGCCCTTGGCCAGATGCCGGAAGTGGAAGCGCTGTACGCCCCTCGGGCCGCGTCCGGGCAGGGCGCGCAGACCGGTGGGGGAGGTGTAGTCGGCGATCCGGGACGCCACACCGGGAAGGTAGGAGGAGTGCCCCGGCTGGGTGACACCGGGGGCCTCCGCCTCGACCAGCGCGATCAGCTCGTCGTGGAGGCGGTTGCGGCGTTCCACCGGCTGCGGTGGGTCCGTGTGGTTGCCGGACTCCGCGGGAACGGGGTCGCCCGTGGCTGCGGGGGCGTCGGACGGGGGTGTCGCGGTCGTGCCTGCAGTGGTGTCCGCCGCCTGCGTGGGGCCCGTCGGCTCGTCGCCCGGGGCGTTCTGCGGGGCGCCGAGCTGGGTGACGGACAGCACGCCGGCCAGGCCCGCCTCTCCCGTGCGGGCGAAGCGGCCGGGCAGCGGCACGTCCTCCTTCGCCTGCCGCGGGCGGGGAAGGCCTTCGACGCCGGTGAACCACTCCTGATGCCGGGCGAGTTGGCCGTCCGTCATCAGGAACTGCACGGCCTGCGGCAGTTCCACGGCAAGGGTGACCGGCTGCCCGCTGCCCAGGCCGAGGGCGTTGCCGACCACGTTGCGGGTGCCGCCGCGCACGGTGATCAGGAGCAACGCGTCGGCGCTGATGCGGTGTTCGTCGCCGCTCTCGGTGCTCGTGCGGTTCACGGCGGTCGCGGTGGACAGGGTGGCCGAGTCCTCCGATTTCTTGGTGTACGTGTACTTCGCGGACGGCCCGAAGACGTCGGGCCGCTTCGGCGGGGCGACGGCGGGATCGGCCGACTTGGCCACCGCGGGCGTCCTGGTGCCGGTCAGGGCCGCCCCGCCCTGGTGGGAGCCGGCGACGGACTTCTGCTGGGCGGCGGTGTCGGAGGAGGAGACGCCGGTCTCCAGGTACTGCTTGGCGCTGTGCATCAGCCGGGGGTTGCGCAGCACGCCGCTGATCTCCAGGGAGTACTCCTGGTCGGCGCCGAGGCCGGGCAGGGTGACCCCCTCGATCACATAGCTGCCCTTGAAGATCTGGTGCCCGCGCGCGGTGAGGTTCGCCGGGGAGAGAGCCGCCTGCCGCACCTCGGCGGCGAGCGTGGTCGGGTCGGCGGCGCTCTGGCCCGCCGCGGCCACGGCCACCAGGGACGCCGCCGACTTCAGGACCTCCGGGCTCATGCCGCTGACGGCGGCGCCCAGACCGGCCGCCCAGCCGGGCTGCGGACGGCCGGGATGGGTGCCCGCCGCTATCTGGCGTACCGCGTCCTGGAGGTCGCCCGAGCCGTGGAACACGTCCAGGACCGCGTCGTCCGGGAGTTTGACGATCCCCTCCAGCGGGCTGCCGTCGGGCCCGGTCGTGGCCAGCGCCGCCCGGTCGTCCGCGGTCGCCTCGCGGATCTGCGCGTCCTGCGGGCGCGGGGCGGGTTCCGCGGCGGCCGCGAGGGTCCGGTGATGCGGTACGGCGACCCTGACCGTGCCGGTCACGGCCGTCGGCGCAGGACCGGCCGGGGGCGGGGTCTCGCCCGGTGCGACGTACGAGGTGGCGGCGGTGTGCTCGGCGAAGCGCACGGTGGGCTCCGCGCCCGGTCCGTCGTACAGGTCGAGCGTGAACCGCGCCGGGACGTCGAAGACCTCGCTGCCCTGGTTCGAGCCGATGAAGAGCTGGTCGTGGCTGAGGCCCGCGCCGGCGGTGCCGGTGTGGGAGATCTGGCCGGAGTAGGCGTAGTCGGCGCCCGTGCCGAGGGTGCCCGAGCCGCCGTCGGGGGAGCCCACGGGGCCGCTGACGGCGCCGCCGAGACCGGCCGTCCAGCCGTAGCCGGAGGACTGCGCTTCCGTGCCGCTCATGCCGAAGGAGGTCAGGCCGATGTGCTGGACGGCGGGCAGGGTGCGCACATGCCGTGCGGGCGGCGGGCCCGAGGGGTGAGCCGGGGCCTCGGCCGGGCCGGGGTCCACGGGGGCCGACTGCGGCGTCGTGTCACGGGTGGCGTTCAGGTCCAGTCGGATACGACGGGTCCCGGTCGGGGTGGGCTTGTCCATCCACAGGGCGTGACCGCCGTCGACCATCGCGTCGGCGGCGGCCCGCAGCCCGACGTCCGAGCGGGCCTGCTCGAACCGGCGCAGGTTGTTCAACTGGGCCTGGGTCAGGGCTTCGTCGGGAAGCACCGTGGTGCGGCTCGTCGTGGTCGTGGACGCCGGCAGGAACCCGTTCGCCCGCAACCAGACCTCGGCGTGCGCGAACAACTGCTGCGGACCGTCGACGGCCAGCGGGGCCGCGGTGATGCCGATGCTCTGGAGATGCTCCAACTCCGGCGGCAGCGAACGGAGTTCCTCGCCCTCCGGGACCTTTCCCACGGCATCGGACTTGGCCAGCAGACGCAGCTGCATGCCATCGGCCCAGGGCCCGAACTCCTGAAGGCTCTCCCCGCCGCCGGGGCGCACCAGGGTGACGGTGTGCCGCACCTCCGCGGGCGTCAGCAGGTGGCTGCGGTTGCTGCGCAGGGCGTGCAGGACGGAGGCGCTGCCCCCGTTGTTGAGGGTGTCGCTGGTCTGCCAGCGCACCCCGCCCTTGCCCATGACGGAACCCGCGACCTTGCCGGAGGCGTCGGGATGTCCCGGCGCGCGGCTGCCGGTGAACGCCGGTCCCACGCCGAGGTCGACGCCCACGGCGTTGGTGACCTTGGCCTGCCCGTCCACCTTGACCGTGCTGACGAGATGACTCTCCAGGTTGATCCTGGTGTCCTGGCTCTGATGCGTGGGCGTGCCCGGGGTGACCTCCGTGGTCACCTTCAGCATGCCGACGGCCCGCCCGCGCGAGTCCAGCAGCAGCGGCGAGAAGATGCCGCCCGACCGCTGCATGGGCAGCGTGCCGCGCAGCACCGGCTCGGAGAGGAACGCCTCCAGCGCCTCCGCGGACGAGTCGGAGAGGGTGGCGAGATCGTCGTGGAAGGCGCTGTTCACCATCTCCAGGAGCTGGTGCGGCTCCTTGACGGTGTCCACGCCCCACACCGGCAGTTCGTCCAGATCGGCGGGTTGGGGCAGCGGATCGTCGGACTGCCGCTGTGCGGCCAGGTGCTCCGGGAACCAGACGGTGACCGGCCCGAGTTCGGACGCGGGGCCCCAGTTGTCGGTCGGCGCCATGCGGGGGGTGTCGATGCGCGCCTGCCAGCTCGATCCGTAACCGAAGGCGTGCGACAGCTCGTTGCTACGCTGGGCCGTCGTCGTCTGCACGGTCTGGGTGACCGACGTCGACAGCGACAGCTGATTGTGCGTCAGAGCCAGGGACGGGCCGAAGTCCACCCCGCGCACCGGCCCGGCGGCCGGGATCGGCAACGTCGCCGACCAGGGCACCGACAGCGTCCGGACGGTCCCCGAGGACTCCGTGTCGCCCGACTCCTGCGCACCGACCCCACGCCGTTCGACGCGCACGTCCGGGTCCGAGGGGTCCCGCGTGCCCTGGCGGGGCGAGGGCGCCGGATCGTGCAGGGACAGCCGTACGTCGACGGTCCGCCGCCGCCCGTCGACGTCCACGGTCAGGCGGTGCCCCATGCTGCTCAGCAGATAGGGCAGGTTCAGCACCAGCTGCTCGCCGCCGAGGTCGCGGCGCAACTGCTCGCGCACGGGGTGCGTCGCCTGCCGTTCCGCCGGAATGCCCAGCAGGTTCAGCACATGCTGGTGCAGGCCCTCCACGATCCGCGCCGGCAGCGGCTCCACCTGAACCAGTCCCACATTGCCGTCGCGCCGGCTGCCGTAGGTCTGGACGTACGACGACGGGACGACCGGCGCCAGCGGGTCGGCGCCCTGGGACCGGGCGCGCCGGGGCATCGAGCCGACCAGGTCGTCAGGGCCGCCGACGAGGGCGCTGAGCAGGGAGAGATGGCGGGGGCGCAGACCGCCCTGGGCGTAACTTCCCTGCTGCTCGTCGGGGATGGTCTCGGCGACGGGGCGCTGGTAGACGCCCATGAGGCTGCCGTCGACGTGGGGGCGCTGCGGCGCGGTGGCGTCGCGGTTCTCGTCGCGCAGACCGAGCTGGTGGCCGATCTCGTGGGCGAGGTCCTGTGCGGTGGCGTCGGAGCGCCAGGTGTGCTGCGAAGTGCGCGGCCCGGGGTCGGAGCCCGTCAACTCGACCGTCAGATGCGGCTGTCGGCCGGCGACCGCGGGCACCACGGTGACGTGCAGACGCTCTCCGGTGGCGAGGCGGTGGCCCGGATCGTTGAACGTCTGCTGCACTCCGGCAGTCATCCGGTCCCACAGCGCCCGGCTTTCGGCGTCGGTGACGGTGTCGGCGCCGGTGAGGGCGAGTTCGACGGTGAGGTCCACGATCGTCTCGCCGTCATGGGTGAAGCGGCGGACGTCGAAGGAGGAGTCGACGGTGTAGCGGGTGGGCCGGTCGTCGGCCGTCAGGGGCGTGGAGACCGGGTCCGTCCAGGAGTGACTGCGGGTGACGGGCGGTACGGCGGACCGTGCGGCGTCCCAATCCGGCGTCCTCGGAGTGGACTTGGTCGGTACGGGGGAGGCCGGGGCGGGCTCGGTCGGCGCGGACCGCGTCGTCGCCGGGCTCCTCGGCGCGGGACTCTTCGGCGCGGCACTCTCGGGCGCCGACCGCTCCGGTGCGGATGTGGTCGCGAGGGGCGTCGGAGGGGCGATGGACGAGGACGTCGTCACCCGGTCCGCGGCGGTGTCGGACGGCGTCGGTGAACTCTGCGTCTCGGACGACGTGGTGACCGTGTCCGCGGCAGCCGGTCCTTCGGCGGGCGTGGCTGTTTCGGACTGTGTGCGGACAGGTGTGGGGACGGCTGTGGGGGCGGAGTCCTCGCCGGGGTCGCCCTCGGTCGCGGAACGGCGTGGCCCGGCGCCGGGGCGTGCCGGCTGGGGGGTGGTCCGGGACGGTTCTGGCGAGGGCTCGGCCGAACGCGGCATGTCCCGGCCCTCGGTACCGGTCGTCGGCGGAGCGGTGACCGGCCCGGGCTCCGTCTCCTGGACGCCGTCCGCGGCGCCGTTCGTGACGATGTTCGGGTCGGACCCGCTGATCTCCGACGGGGACGTGGTCGTGGTGGTGGACGTCGTCTCCGGCCGGGCCGCGGACTTGGGGGAGGAGTCGGGCGTGGACCCGGCCGGAGACTCGGTGTCGGAGGCGTCCGTCATGCCCTTGTTCGCGCGCTGCGGTGAGGCCGTGCCGCTCGCCGGACCTCCCTGCCCCGTTCCGTGCCCCCGCGCCGAGCCGGCGCCGCCGGGCGCGTGGGAAGCCGTGGCGAGGGGCGGGACGGCGGCCGTTCCGACGGTCGGTATCGCCCCGTCGCTTCCCGCGGAGGTCTGCCCGTCCACCGCCGGGGAGGTGGTCTCCTGGGTGCCAGTGCCAGTGCCAGTGCCGGTGGCTGTGCCTTGCCGGCCGGAGTCGGCGTCCCCGCCGGTCGTGTGCTGCGTCGGGGCGGCCTCGCCTGTGCTCTCGTCCGCGCTCTCGTCCGTGCCGGAGGCTGCCGGATGTTCCTGTGCGGCGTCGGAATCGTCGTTGCGCTGCCGGTCGCCGGTGGTCGTGCCGGGCCGGACGCCGCCGCTCTGCGGAGTACCGCTGCCGCTGCCGGTCGTCGGGGGTGCGGAGGTGGAGGAGGAGGTGGGGACCGTGCCGGTGCCCGTGCCGCCGCGGGGAGCGGTGATGGTTGAAGTCGAGGGGTTCGGCGTACCCGCTCCCGACGGGTCGGCGGAGGACGTCGTGGGCACCGTCTCCCGTGCGCGGTCGTCGTCGCTCTCGTCCCGCCCGGCGTTCTGCCCGCCGGTCGCGGAGTCGTCGTCGCCGGTGACCGGCAGGACGTTGACACTGCCGAAGTCGAACCCGGACCCGAAGGCGCCGCCGAACTTCCCGGCCGCCGCGAACAGCGCCGCGCCGACAACGGAGCTGACGCCCGCGCCGATGAACGTGTCCGCGCTGCCCTCCCACTTGCCGTGCAGGACGCCGTTGACGACGATCTCGGCCACGGCCTCCGAACCGCCCGCCACCAGGAACTCGTTGGCGCCGTCGCCGGTTCCTCGGACGAAGCGGTCGCCGATGGACCGCGTCGGCGGCGGATTGTCGAACTTGGAGGTGACGTCGTCGGTGAGGTTCTTGGTGTTGTTCTTGCCGAACCGGCTTCCGTCCGGCCCGTCCAGTATGTTGCGGAAGCCCTTGCCGAGGTTCTTGGTCAGGGACTCGAACGCACCGTGGAACATGCCGGTCACGGCGCCGAAGAAGCCGTCCTCGACGATCTGCTTCCAGTCGAAGCCGCCGGGCCTGCGGCCGGGCGGGGCCAGGGTCATCATGGCGAGCCGGACCACGAAGGTCTGGAACGCCTCGTCGAACGCCTCCGACAGGCTCGGCAGCAGATGCGTCCGCTTGAGCAGCTGGTCCAGGGTGGCGAGGATCGTCACCCGGCTGCGGGCCTTGGCGGTCGCGGTCTGGCTGGACGAGGCCCCGCCGGTGAAGAACGACAGGGCCGCGATGATGGCCAACTCGATGAGCAGCCGCACCAGTTCGGCGATGATCGACCACTTGGCCTCCATGATGTCCATGGAGATCTTGACCCGGCCGTCGCCGACGTCGTCCAACTGCTTGGCGAACTCCCGCAGGTAGTTCGTTCCGCCGTTGTCCACGAACAGTCGCATGGCCCGGACGTACTGGTGGCCGACCTGCGGGGGCAGTGCCTGGCCCACGCCGAAGACCGACTGTTCGATCAGATCGGACAGTTCCCGGACGTTCTTGCCGAGCCGCTTGTAGGGCTGGTGGCTCCGGTAGGCCAGGTCCTCGTCCGCTTGCAGCATCTTCTCGCCGATGAGCACGAAGAGCAGGTTGTTGAGTTGGGGCGAGACGATGATGCTCATCGCAGTGTCAGTGCTTTCCGCGGCGGGCCGAGTTGATCGAGTCGAGCACGCCGCTCTGGGTGGTGCGGATGTTGTCCAGGTTGGCCAGCGTGCCGTCGGCGACCCCGGTCACCGCCTCGACCAGCGAGGTACCGGTGTCCACTGCCATCGTGCGCTCGCGCTTCTCCTGCGGGATCACTTCCTCGGCGAAGCTGTCGTCGTGGCCGGGCCAGCCGACCGTGGCGTTGAGGCCCATGGTGAAGTCGCGGAGCATCTCGTGGGCGAGCGTGCTGATCTGGTCGATCTGGCGCACACCGGCCGCCAGTCGGTCGGGCTCGGCGTAGTACGCGTTTCCCTCGCTCATCGGTGATCAGTCCTCCTGGTCCTCGTGGATCTCGTCGAGCAGCCGGCGCGACGAGGCATGGCGGTCCCCGCCCGAGGGGCCGTCGAGGACCCCCGGGCCGAATATCTTGTTCCAGTCGATGTCCAGGCCCGGCAGTTCGGGCACGGACTCGTGCGGCCGGGTGAACGGCTCGAAGGTCTCCATCACCCGGCGGGCCATGACCGCCCGCGCCTCCTGAGTGGCCTCCAGCACGCTCGCGGCCAGTTGTCCGGCCGGCATGGTGCGGTACTTGCCCTCCAGGAAGCGCACGTCGGTCAGATCGCCCCGCGCGCTGACGGTCACCTCGACCGACCGGTCCTGGGAGCGGATCGTGCAGCTGGCGTGGCTCAGTTCGGCCTCCGCCTCCGCCACCGCCGCCGTGGTGGTCTCCAGGTCCGCCATGGCGCGGGCGAGCCGCTGCTCGATCGTCTCCTTCATGCCGCTCATGTTCGTGCCGTCCTTCCCGTCCGCCGCACCGCGCTCAGCGCCCGATCACGGCGGGCGCGCCGCCCTCGTCGGTTCCCCACACGTCCTCGTCCTCCTCCGTCCAGCTGACGCGGGCCCGGTCGCCGCTCTCGGTGGAGCGGCCGTTCTGGCCGGCGCCCGCGCCCGCCGGGTAGACGGATCCGGCGGCGGTGCCGGTCGTCGCGGTCCGGGCCCGCGTCACCACCACGTTCTCGTCCTCGTCCTCGGCCTTCCGGGTCCGGGACCGGCCACGGCCGGCCGCCGGTCCCGCGTCGGTCAGCACGTTGCGGACGCGTTCCCCGTTGTTGCCGTTGCCGCCGCCGGCCCCCGATCCCATGCCGCCCATGCCGCCCATGCCCGGGAACAGCGGGCTGCCGCTCGCGCCGGCCGCCGAGCCCGACTCGTCGGTCGCCGCGGACGTGCCGGCCGACAGATCGGTGCTCCCGGGTGCGCGCACCGTCCCGCCGGACAGCAGTTCCGCCGAACTGGCGTCGTCGTAGTCGGCGTAGCCGGAGTCCTCGTACCCGCCGCTGTCGAGGAGGGAGGAGCCGCTGCCCAGGGTGAGGCCGTCGCCGAGACCGCCGCCGGAGGAGAGGTTCGACGTCAGGCCGTTCAGGTCCAGGCTGCTGCTCGTGGTCGGCGTCGTGGAGGGGGCGGCGAGGTGGAGGTCGCCCAGGGAGTCGCCGAGACCGCTGCCGATGTTCCCCGTGGTGACCGTGCCGTCGGGGTCGCGGGTGGTGAGCTGTCCGGTCTCCGGGTCGATGGTGGTGGTCGTCCCGTCGGGGAACGTGGTGGTGAGGGTGCCGTCCGGGTTGAGCGTGGTGGTGCTGCCGTCGGGGTTGCGGTACCCGCCGGGGACGGTCAGGTCGCCGGTGGTGACGGTTCCGTCGGGGGACGTCGTCTTGACGATGCCCGTCTCCGGGTCGAGCAGCTGGGTGGTGCCGTCCGGGTAGCGGGTGGTGAGGGTGCCGTCCGGGTTGAGCGTCGTGGTGCTGCCGTCGGGGTTGGTGAGCGTGGACCCCTTGGTCTTGTCGTTGCCGTCGTCGCTGCCGTTCAGCAGGTTGCCGAGACCGGCGCCCAGGCCGATGCCCCCGGTGTCGCCGAGCCCGTTGCCGAGATTGCTGAGGCTGTCGCCGAGTCCGTCCCCGAGATTGCTGAAGCTGTCGCCCAGTCCGTCGCCGAGATTGCTGAGGCTGTCGCCGAGTCCGTCCCCGAGGCTGCTGAAGTTGTCGCCGAGCCCGTCGCCCAGGTTGTTCAGCCCGTCGCCCAGATTGTCGCCGAGGTTGTTCAGCCCGTCGCCGAGGTTGTCGCCCAGGTTGTTGATGTTGTTGCCGAGGTTGTTCAGGGCGTTGTTGTACTCCTCCTGCTGCCCGTTCGCCTCGTCCTCGGCGATCTGGCGCCGGTCGTCCTCGTACGACTCCGTCAGCGTCGAGGTGTCCTTGGTGCGGATCTCGCTGAAGGCGTCCGAGACATCGCTCCACGCCGTCTTGAGCGTGGTGAGCGAGACCTGGGCCTTGGCGACGAGAACGTCCTCCACGTGCTTGTTCCACCGGGTCACGGCCTCGTCGCCGATCTTCACCCAGGTGGCCATGTCGCGGAGGTTGCCGTAGGTGGGATGGTGCTGGATGAACCCGGCGTCGGTGTTGTAGTCCTTCGCCGCCCCGTTGCTCGTCACCCGGGTGTGCTTGATCTGGTTCTCCAGCACCCACACGGAGACCTCCTGGAGGACCTCCATCAGGATCCGGTGCGGATCGTGCCTGCCGTCGGTCGCCCAGGTGTCCCAGGCGTCGCTGAGCGCCTTGGCCTCCGTCATGAGGGCCGTCTGGGCGGTCGCCAGCGCCCGGGCGAGCTTCGACTTCGGCACATGACCGTTGAGCATGGTCGCCGCGGTCCCTGTGCTGTCCTCGGTGAGCTGCTCGACATAGCTGTCGTAGTTCTTGTTGAGCTGGTGGACCAGCTGCCAGAACAGGCCGGCCGCCTGGCCGCGCCAGGCGGCGTTCTCCTCCCCGAGGGACGTCTGCCACTGCTTCAGGATCGCCGCGTGGTCCTCGAAGAACTTCAGCCCCCGGTCGTAGGCCTGTGCGGTGCGCTCGAAGGAGTCGACGTCGACGGCCTCGGTGTCCTGCACGCTCAGGCCGCTGAACTCGAAGTGCCGGGTGGTGTGGTCGGCGCGCAGCGCGTTGATCGCTGCCTTCGATCCGCTCTGGTACTGCTGGAGCAGGCTCAGGTCCCACTCGTTGCCCAGGACGCCGGTGAACTTTCCGGCGCTCCACAGCTCGCCCGGTTCGAGCAGCCGTCCGGTGCCGTCGGTGGTGGGTATGCCGATGAAGACGATGGTCGCCTGGTACAGGGTGCCGCCGTCGTGCCTGCCGTCGCCGCCCGCCTCGACGAACGCCAGGTCGTAGTCCTCGCCGTGCTGGGTGTGCCAGCCCACCAGGGCGGTGAAGTTGTTCACGGTCAGTTCGGTCGACGCCAGGACCTCGAAGCCCAGCCGCATCAGCGGCACGCCCTCACTGCTCTTGAGGGTGTCGAACAGCTTCTTGCGACTGGGGACGTTGTACCCGGTGTAGAGGGTGACCGCCTGACCCCAGTAGTCGCCGGGATCGGAGGTGACTGGCATGACGGGACTCCGCTGGGTGGAGGGAGGTGGGCGTACGCGAGGGGGGCTCCGGCGGCGCCGGCTGGGCTGGGCGGGGCCGCCGCTCAGTCGTCGGAGTGCGACGAGTCTTCGAGGTCCTCGTCGACCCCGGACCAGACGTCCAGGAACTTCTCCCCGCTGATGTTCTCCAGGGAGGAGCCCTGGGTGTTCAGCAGGGTGGTGATGGTGGTCTCCAGGCTGTCGTCGATGTCGTCGAAGAGGAAGCCCTGGTCGCCGAAGACGTCGTCGATCGACTTCGCCGACTTGAGCGCGGCGTCCACCAGCGTCTTGCCGTACACCGTGTCGTCGCCCGTCATCAGACCGATGCCGAGCACCGAGTTCTCCCCGATGTACTGCGAGGGGATCGTGCCCCTGACGATGCTGTGCAGCGCGAGGACCCCGTTGGGGTCGTCCTTGACGATGCTCTTCAGATCGGTGATGAACGTCGCCAGGTCGTGCTCACGGAACTGCTTGAGCTGCTGTCCGTTCAGATGGGTCAGGTCCGCCATGGCGTGGTCCTCGTGGGTGCTCGGTCGGCGAAGGGACGGGGAGAGGGGCTGGGGAGGAGGCGCGCGGTGGCAGGGGAACCGGACGGGCGGCGCCCTGGTGGCCGTCTGCCCGGTTCACCGGAGGCTCCGTTCCGCGACGCCCCTCGGTCAGCGGCCGATGCGTACTTCGGACCACATCTGGGAGAGCGAGTTCTCGCTGTAGCGGTAGTTGTCGGAGATGTCCGTCAGCAGCGCGGAGTGCGAGGTCAGCAGGTTCTCCATGTTCTTCACCGCCTGGTCCCACGCCGCCTGCTTCTGGCGGTAGACGTCGGCGTCCTCGCCGTACCAGGACTTGACCAGCTCGTTCAGCTCCGCCTCAAGCGACGCCAGCGTGTTCGCTATCGCCTTGGTCTGCTGGACCATGTCGTCGGCGGCGTTGTTCATGTGGTTGTAGTCGACGTAGATGTAACCGTCGGTCAGGTTGTCGGGCATGAGGCCTCCTGCTCGATGGGGCCCGCGCCATGGGGACGGCGCGGCAGGGATCCGGACTCCGGGCAAGCGGCTCGCTCAGCCGATGAGCTGGTCGTAGGCCGCCTGCGACTGGCTGTAGGCCGAGTTGATCGCCTCGTTCGAGGAGCCCTGCGCCTTGCCGTGCTGGGTGAGGCTCTGGTTCAGCTTGTCGACCATGTCCTCGAGACTGCGCAGAATGCCGTCGCACTGCTCGTCCCACTGCTTGAGGAGACCGCCGAACTGACCGCCGTCACTGCCCTGGTAGCCCGTGGACAGGGTGGCGCGGGTGTTGTCCACGTCCTGCCGGGACTTCAGGATGCCGCTGAAAGCACTCTCCAGGGCCTGGATCCCGTTCCGAGTGGACTGTTCGTTTGACTGCTGACCTGTTCCTGCCATGGGTCCGCCTTTCGAAATCTGGGTGCCGACGCAACTGCGGCACCAACGAGCCTAGGCTCGCCGGGGAAAAGGGTGCAATGCGAAGCGATCGGCGTGTCAAACTGTTGACGAATCGTCAACTTTCTTAACCTGCTTGCAACTTGTCGCCACCGGTGGCGGATGTCCCGGTCTGTGCGCCGGGTCCGTCCGAGGTGTCGGCAAAGGCCCCCGCACAGGTTCGGACCGACGACGCGGGCGCTGCGCCGGTCGCCGCCTGCGGGCTCAGGTCCGGGCCGGTCGGCACCATCGCCAACAGCGGGGAGGGCAGCCCCCGCACGTCGGACTCCGTCCAACCGAGCGCTGCGAGCGCCTCCTTCGAGCCGACCCGGTACTTCACCCCGTCGTCGGCCACGAAGTACGTGGTGGCGCCGACCGTCCCGCCGCCCGCGCCGAGCGCCCGCGCCAGCACGCCGTGACCGGGCCGGATCACCACCGCGTCCACCGGCAGACAGGCTTGCGTCACCGCGTCGCCGCTGTGCTGGGCGACCGGGGTCAGCGCGCCGGCGGGCACCAGCACCGAGCTGACGCGGACGCCGTCGGCACCGGGCTGCACCCGGGCGCACGCCGCCCGGCCCTCGGGCACCCGGGCCGCCCGGGGCGGCCTGTCCGGCAGTCCGGCCACCGACGGGTCACGACCGGTTCCGCCCGGCGCCTGGTGGTCCTTGAGCAGGTCCGTCCCGATGGGCAGCGCCTTCGGCGACGCGCCGCCGTACGCCTTCGACCGCACGGCCGGATCGCCCAGCAGCAGCGCCACCGCGGTCGGGGTCACCGGGACCAGGCCGGAGTGCTGCAGCAGGAAGTACTGGACGTCGTCCGGCTCGCCGGAGCCCGTCGCCGTGCCGCCCGGCAGCGTCACCTGGAAGACCTGGCCGATCCTGGTCGCCGTGCCGCCCAGCGAGGGACCCTGCGCGCCCAGACCCGGCACCGACGGCGGCGTCAGGGCCGGACCGGGCACGAACGCGTCCAGGAACGCGGCCGACACCGGGCGGGGCGTCACCGAGCTGTAGCCCAGCGAGAGCAGCGCCCCGGACGCGGTGTCGAGCGGCAGCCGACTGCCTTGCCAGATCAGGTACTTCTTCTTGTCCGGGCCGCTGACCAGCAGCGCCTCGTCCGCCCCGAGCGCGGTCGAATCCAGGGGCGTGCCCGCGGCCAGCGCGGTCAGTGCCCGCGTCGTCGCCCCGTCGCTCCCGGCGTCGGGGGACGTCGTGGCCGTCGCCGAGCAGACCGTCCACGCGTCCGACTCCAGGTCGCCCGAGGAAGGTACCGAGTCCGGTGCTCCCGGGATGCCGACCGCGGCGCCCACCGGGGTGCCCCGCAGCGAGGCCGTCCCCACGTCCGTGGTCTCCAGGTCCGCGCCGCCGATGAGCAGCGCGGAGGAGTAGTTGCGGACCGGCCGCAGCCGTCCGTCGAGGTAGAGGTAGCGGGCCCCGGTGTCCCGGTTGACGATCAGGTTCTTCCCGCTGCGCCAGGAGTCGTTGCCGCCCGGCGAGATCAGCCCGAACACCACAGCCCCCGCGCAGATGAGCACCGCGATCACCACGCCGATGCCCGCCCCGCGCGTGGTGCGCCCCAGCGGGCTCTCGGGGGCGTCCGGGTCGGCGAGCAGCATGCCCGAGGTGAGGCGGCCCATGACGAAGGCGTGCGCCTGCACCTGGTCGCGCTTGGATTGCATGAACCGCGGTCCTTCCGGTCAGCCGGTCCGCACCGGTCCCCGCAGCGCGGGGCCGTTCGCGTCGAAATGGTCCTGCACGTCGTTCCCGTGGCCCGGGTCAGCTGTTGATGGCGCGCAGCGCGGCGAAGACGCCGAGCACCCACAGCGCCAGCGGCAGCAGGGCGATGGCCAGCAGCGACTGCAGCAGCTCCGCCGCCCTGCCCCAGTAGGGCAGCATCCGCCGGCCCGGCACCGTCCAGGAGGCGACCGCCAGGAGGGTGGCCGACGCCAGCAGCCCGGCCACCACCGCGGGCCGGTCGGCCGCCGGGGTGTCGGACGTCAGGGCGAACACCAGCAGGGCCACCCCCCAGGCGCCGGGCAGCACCAGCGCCAGCCGCTGCCACACATTGACCATGCCCCGGCCGTGCACCAGCAGCAGCAGGGCGAGCACCGCGGCGGTCAGCGCCTCCGGAAGCACCGGGTTGCGGGCCAGCGGCGCCAGGCAGCCCGCGCACACGATGCCCGAGGCGGCGTAGAGGGCGGTCATCCAGCCGCTCGCCAGCTCGGTGCGGGTCGTCACGTCCTCGCCCCGGTAGGGCTCGATGCCCTCCTGGAGCTGCTGCGGGTTGGTCGGCAGGGCCGGCATGCGCATCCCGGCCAGCCGGAACGACAGGGCGGGCACGAAGCCGCCCAGCAGCACGGCCAGCGAGGCCACGGCGGCCGCGGCACCGTCCACGCTCAGGCCGAACAGGCTCATCAGGACGCCGGCCACCACCCCGGCCAGCGACACCAGCGCCGAGGCCACGAACAGCGGTGTGCGCAC
>NZ_JBEOWS010000143.1:0-22346 GCF_040296125.1 Streptomyces sp. NPDC002265
GGACGGGGGAACGAAGGCAGGGGAATCACGGATCTGAACCGAGGTGTACGCCTATGGAGGCCCCGCCGGACAACGACGTGCTCTGGGCACGCTCCCTGCACTTCACGCACGACGACGGCTCGCCCGCGCTCGCCGGGGTCTCGCTCGGCGTCCGGGAGGGCGAGATCCTCGCCGTCAGCGGCCCGCGCGGCAGCGGCAAGACCACCCTGCTGCGCTGTCTGTCCGGCCTGGTGCGGGTCCGGCGCGGCGAGGTCTGGTTCAACAGCGTCCCCGTGCACACCATGGGCCCCGTCTCCCGGGAACGCATGCGGCGGGACCGCTTCGGCTGGATCGACCCGGCACCGGTGCTCGTGCCCGAGCTGAACGTCTGGGAGAACGCGGCGCTGCCCCTGATGCTGCGCGGCACCAGCCGCCGCCGGGCCAAGGTGGCCGCCCTGGAGTGGCTGGAGCGCCTCGACATCGGCGACACCGCCCGCAGGCGCCCGCACCAGCTGCGCCAGGCCGAACGCCAGCGGGTCTCGATCGCCCGCGCCCTCGCGCCCGCCCCGACGGTCCTGTTCGCGGACGAGCCGACGGCCCCCCTGCACCGCGCCGACCGCGGCCATGTCCTGCGCACCCTCACCACGGCGGCCCGCTCGCACGGCATCACGGTCGTCCTCGCCACGCACGACGCGGAGACCGCCGCCCTCGCCGACCGCAAGGTATCGCTGCTCGACGGGCGGCGCGTGCACACCCTGCACCTGCCGCCGGTCGCCGAGGCCGAGACGGAAGGCCGCGCCGCGTGCTCGCTCTCCGCCTGAGCCGCCTCGCCCACCCGGCCGTCCAACTGCGCCGCCTGCTGGTGGCGGCCGCCTCGGCCGGCACCGGCTTCCTGCTGCTGGGCAGCCTCGGCTACGCGTTGGGCCACCCGGACACCCCCGCGGGCACGCTCCTGCTGCGGCTGGCCTGGTGCGCGGTGCCGCTGGCCGCCACGGTCCAGCTCGCGGTGGCCGTCGCCCGCACCGACCCGGCCACCAGGCCCCGGCCGGGCCTGGCTGCGATCGGACTCGGACCGGCCCGGCTGATGGCGATCTCGGCGACGACGACGGCACTGTCCTGCACCCTCGGCTCCATGGTGGCGCTGTTCCTCTTCCTCCACCTGCGCGGCGACCTCACGGGCATGCCGTTCGACGGCGCGGCGGCGCAGTTCCTGGCGGCCGGCACCCCGCTCCCCCTGGCGGGCGCCCTGACCCTGCTGGCGGTGCTGCCCGCCGTCGCCTCGGCGGCCGCGGCGCTCGCGCTGCGCCCGCGCGACCCGCGGCACCGCCCGGCCCGCACCTCGGCCCGGGGGTACGGCCGCTTCGGCGCGTCCGGCGGGACGGGTGCGCGCGAGACGTTCGGGACCTACGCCAGATTCGGCGCCCGGCTGCGGACGAGCGCGTCCGGCACCTCCGCCTCGGCGAGGGGCACGGGTGCGGACGGGGACCCCGGGCACGGACAGGTTCCGGTCCTCCAGCCGCGCCGGTCCGCGGGCGGCCACGCCGCCGAGGCGGTGCGGCCGGGACCGCACGCCACCGCGTCGCTGCCGGGCGGTACGGACGACCTGTGGTCCGCGGCGAACGGCGCCCCGGCCGCGACCGGCACCCGGCAGGCCGCCGACGGCAGCGCGCGCGCCGGGACGGCCGAAGGCATCTCCCAGGCCGTCGAGGCACCGCAGGAGGACGGCGCCTGGCACCCCGCGGACCACCCGTCCGACCCCGACCCGCAGCAGCCCCCGGCCCCCCGACCGGCCCCCGGCGCGCTGCCCTGGGGCGTGGCCGTCCTCGCCGCCGGCCTGGCCGTGGAGGCCTACGCGAGCCGGTCCACCGGCGCCGGGCCGCGGCTGCCCGCCGGTCTGGCCACCGGCCCCGCGGGCGTCCTGGCCGGCTGGCTGCTCACCGCCCTCGGCCTCGCCCTGGCCGGCCCCGGCCTCACCCACCTGTGCGGAATGCTGCTCCAGGCCGGCCGGCCCGGCGTCCTGCGGCTGCTGGCGGGCCGGGTCCTGATGGCCGAGGCCGCCCGCATCGGCCGCCCGCTCGGCGTGGTCTGCGCCGTGCTGTCGGCGACGTACGCCGCCGTGACGCTGAGCGAGCCCGGCGATGCGTCCTTCGGCCTGCTCACCACCCTGGGCACCCTGCTGGTGCTGGGCTGCACAGTGGCGACGCTGCTCACCGCGGCCGTCGAGGCCAGGCAGGTCCGCTCCGACACCACCGCGGCCCTGCTGCGCCTGGGCGCCCCGAGCACGATGCTGCGCAGCGCGGCCGCGCTGCGGGCCGGCGCGCTGGTGGCCCTGTTCGGACCGCTCACCCTGGTCGTGGCGGAGCTGGCGGCACTGCCGCTGGCCCACCGATGAGTTTCACCGCGGTCCCCGGTCTGTACATCGCACCGCACGACGCTCCGCCCACGCCCGAACCGATGCCTCAGGGGAGACCCCGTATGTACCAGCAGATGATCTTCGTGAACCTGCCCGTGACCGACCTCGACGCCTCGAAGAAGTTCTTCACGGACCTCGGCTACACCATCAACCCGCAGTTCAGCGACGAGAACGCGGCGTCCGTGGTGATCAGCGACACCATCGTGGCGATGCTGCTGACGAAGTCGTTCTACGCCACCTTCACCGACAAGGAGATCGCGGACGCCAAGAAGTCCAGCGAGGTGCTCGTGGCCCTGAGCGCCCCGAGCCGCGAGAAGGTCGACGAGCTGGTCGACCGGGCGCTGGCGGCGGGAGGCATGGTCAGCGGCCGCACGCAGGACCTCGGTTTCATGTACGGCCGCGCCTTCGACGACCTCGACGGTCACACCTGGGAAATCGTCTGGATGGACCCGGCGGCCGTCCAGGGCTGACCCGTCGCGGCCGAACGGCCCTCCTAGCATGGGCGGGTGAATCCGACACCCGCCCTGCCGGGCCGCCCCGTCGAGGGCCATCGCGACCTCGAGATAGAGACCCTGGACGAGTTCGACGAGGTCCTCGCCGAACTCGGCACTTCGCCTCTCCCCCGCACTCCCGGCTCCGCCGGGACGGAGGAGACCCGTCTGCGCGTCCAGGCCGTCGACCTGACGGACCGTACCGACGTCCTGCTGGCCCTGGACGGCGCCGGCGCCGTCTTCCTCGGCTGCCCGATGGCCCCGGAGGCGGCCGCGCACCTGCGCGCCTCGGGTGCCCTGGTGTTCCCGCCCGTGCCTGGCCTGCCCTTCGACCCGTACCGCGGCTTCGTCTACACGCCCGACGAGCTGTTCGCCTCCCTCGACCAGGGCTACGAGGCGACACCGGACGCCCTGACGTACGGCTGGTTCCAGCGGACGAAGGCGAACGGCGACATCTTCGCCTCCATGCTGCGCTCGATCCACGACGACGCCGTCTCCGACGCCCTCGACGAACTCCTGGCCGGCCGACGGGTGGTGGGCGTCATGGGCGGGCACGCCATGGCCCGCGGCACCGAGGAGTACGCGGGCGCCGCCCGGCTCGGCCGGGAACTGGCCCGCGCGGGACTCACGGTGGCCACCGGTGGCGGCCCCGGCGCGATGGAGGCCGCCAACCTCGGCGCGTACGCCGCCCCGTTCGAGGACGGGATGCTCGCCGAGGCGCTGCGGATCCTCGCCAAGGCGCCCTCGTTCAGGCCGTCGGTGGGCGACTGGGCGGCGGCCGCCTTCGAGGTGCGCGAGCGCTGGCCGGACGGCGGGGCCTCGGTCGGCGTGCCGACCTGGTTCTACGGCCACGAGCCGCCCAACGCCTTCGCTGCGCACATCGCCAAGTACTTCGCCAACGCCCTGCGCGAGGACGGCCTGTTGGCCCGCTCCACCGCGGGCGTGGTGTTCCTGCCGGGCGCCGCCGGGACCGTACAGGAGATCTTCGACAACGCGACGCCCAACCATTACGAGTCCCGCGGCGAGCCGACCCCGATGGTGCTCGTGAACCGCAAGCACTGGACGGAGGAGCTGCCCGCCTGGCCGCTCCTCCAGGCGCTCGCGCGGGGGCGCTCAATGGAGGCCCGAATAGCCCTGGTTGACCGGATCGAGCAGGCTCCTGACGTGCTGAAACATCTATGACGGCAACGAATGGGTAAAGTCGACAGCGCGCGGGCGCATATGCATTGACACTGCTTACGCGACACTTATAGACCTGTGAGTCTCCTGGGGACTCTGAAACTCGCCCCGGAGCCACCTCATCTCCGCCACAGCCCCCCGCAGTTGTGCATCCCCCGAAGGGCAAACGTGTCCATATCTCGTCGCACCGCACGTCGTTCCGTGCGTATCCTCGGCGTCTCCGCCGCCTCGGCCGCACTCGCGCTCGGCGTCGCGGGCAACGCCCTCGCCTGCAACATCTCCGAGTTCCAGGACATCAAGGCCACCTGTGACGGCGCCAAGGGCGCCATCAGCGTGACCGACTTCGACGCCTCCAACACCACGGTCACCATCTCCGTGTTCCTCGAGAACAACAACGCGGATGTGCGGACGGTCGGCGCGCAGACGGTCAAGGGCTCCAAGGAGGGCGTCGTCGTCTCCTTCCCGGAGGACTGGCAGCCGAACGCCACCTACCGCATTCTCGTCCAGGCCGGCACGAAGAAGATCGGCGAGAAGACCCTGACCACCCCGGCCGAGGCCTGCAAGGCCGAGGACACCACGACGCCGTCGACCCCGTCGACCCCGTCGTCCCCGGCCGAGTCGACGACCACCCCGGCCGACGACGAGTCCGACAGTGCGTCCCCGGCCCCGTCGGCCACGGAGTCGGAGACCGCCGCTGCCGCCCAGGGCAACGCGCCCTCCGCCGCCGAGGTCGGTGAGTCCAACCTCGCCGAGACCGGTGCGAACTCCAACACCGGCATGATCGCCGGCATCGCGGGCGCCCTGGTCGTCGTCGGTGGCGGTGCCGTGTTCTTCGGCATGCGTCGCCGTGGGGCGAGCAGCAAGAGCTGACCCCGCAGTACGTCCACACCGGTGGCCCGTCCCTTCGCGGGGCGGGCCATCGGCATGCCGGCCCGAAGCCGGCGGTCAGTCGAGCACCACGACGTCCGAGGGATCGAACCGCACTCCGACCGTGTCCCCGGTCTCCGGTGCCGTCCGCAGCGCGCAGGCCGCCTCCAGGCGGGGCGCGTCCCGGGGCTGGAGGTGGACGGAGACATGGGTGCCCTTGAAGGTGCGGGCGGTCACCGTGCAGGGCAGGCCCTCGTCCGCCGGCACCAGCCTCACGCCGGCCGGGCGCACGAGCAGCGTGCGTGTCCCCTGCGGGGCGCCCTCGCCCACCGCGACCTTGCCCCAGGGGGTGTCCGCGGCCTCCCCGGCGACGGTCGCCTCCACCACGTTGTCGAAGCCGAGGAAACGCGCCACGAAGGCGTCCGCCGGCCGCTGCCACACCTCCAGCGGGGTACCGGACTGGGCGATCCGTCCGTCCCGCATCACCACGACCCGGTCGGCCAGCGCGAACGCCTCGCTCTGGTCGTGGGTGACCGCCAGCACCGTCGTGCCCAACCGGCCGAACAGTTCCCGCAGCTCGACCACCAGCCGCTCGCGCAGCGACCGGTCGAGCTGGCCCAGCGGCTCGTCCAGCATCAGCAGCCGCGGCCGGGGCGCGAGCGCCCGGGCGAGCGCGACCCGCTGCTGCTCACCGCCCGACAGCGCGGCGACCGCCCGGCGCGCGGCCCCCGGCAGCCCGACCAGGTCGAGCAGCTCCCCCACCCGGGCGCCCTGCTCGGCACGCGACGCGCCGCGCATGCGCAGCCCGAACGCCACGTTGCCGCCCACGTCCCGCTGCGGGAAGAGCTGGTGGTCCTGGAACATCAGCCCCACCTCCCGCCGGTGCGCGGGCACCCCCGTCTGGTCGCGCCCGTCCAGCACCACCCGTCCGCCGTCCAGGGGCTGCAGCCCGGCCACCGCCCGCAGCAGCGTCGACTTGCCACTGCCGCTCGGACCGAGCACACACACGATCTGGTGCTCGGCGACGTCCAGGTCGACGGCGTCGAGCGCGGCCCGGCCGCCGAACCGCACGCTTGCCCCCGCGAGAGACAGCAACATCAGAACTCCCCCGTCCGATCCGCGCTCCGCAGCCCCTCCAGCAACAGCAGGGACACCGCGCACACCACCATCAGAATCGTCGAAAGGGCCATCGCCTGGCCGTAGTTGAGTTCCCCTGCGCGGCCCAGCAGCTTGGCCACCGCGACCGGCAGGGTCGGGTTGTCGGGCCGCGCGATGAACACCGTCGCCCCGAACTCGCCCAGCGACACGGCGAAGGCGAACCCGGCGGCGATCAGCAGGGCCCGCCGCACCAGCGGCAGGTCGACCTCGCGCCAGACCCGCCACGGCGACGCCCCGAGCACCGCCGCCGCCTCCCGCAGCCGTCCGTCCACCGCCCGCAGCACGGGCAGCATGGTCCGTACGACGAAGGGCACACCCACCAGGGCCTGCGCGAGCGGTACGAGGATCCAGGAGGCCCGCAGGTCCAGCGGCGGCTCGTCGAGCGCGATCAGGAACCCGAAGCCGACCGTCACCGCGGACACCCCGAGCGGCAGCATCAGCAGCGCGTCGAAGCCGCGTACGAACCGCCCGCTGTCGCGCCGGGTGAGGGCCGCCGCGGCGAGCCCGCCGATCAGCACCGCGATGGCGGTGGCGGCGAGCGCGTACGTCAGGGAGTTGCCGACGGCGTCGATCGGCGGCACCAGGAAGACACCCGAGTCGGCCGAGGCCAGCGCCCGGTAATAACCGAAGTCGGGCGTGTCCAGCGACCGCTGCACCAGGACCGCCAGCGGCAGCAGGATCAGCACGGCGACCGTGCCGAGGACACCGGCCAGCAGCGTCCACTGCCCGGCTCCGCGCGGCCGTCGGGCCGTGCGGGCCGGGTCCACCAGCCGCAGCGCGCTCTCCGAGCGCCGTACGGTCCGGGCGTGCACGGCGAGGATCGCGCCCACCGCGGCGAACTGGACGAGGGTGAGCACGGCCGCCGTGGCCAGGTCGAAGATCTCGGAGGTCTGCCGGTAGATCTCGACCTCGAGGGTGGAGAAGGTGGGGCCGCCCAGGATCTGCACCACGCCGAAGGAGGTGAAGGTGAACAGGAAGACCATGAGCGTGGCGGCGGCCACGGCGGGCCCGAGCGCCGGCAGCGTGACGGTGCGCCAGGCCCGCAGCCGGGAGGCGCCCAGCATCCGCGCCGCCTCCTCCTGCCGCGGGTCCAGCTGCGCCCACAGGCCGCCGACCGTACGGACGACGACCGCGTAGTTGAAGAAGACGTGCGCGAGCAGGATCGCCCACACGGTGGTGTCCAGCCGTACGCCCCACAGCTCGTCGAGCAGCCCGCCGCGCCCGACCAGCGCCAGGAACGCCGTACCGACGACGACCGTCGGCAGCACGAACGGCACGGTCACCACCGCCCGCAGCACTCGCTTGCCCGGGAAGTCGAGCCGGGCGAAGACGTACGCGCCCGGGAGCGCGACGAGCAGGGTGAGCGCGGTGGAGGCGAGCGCCTGCCAGACGGTGAACCAGAGCACGTGCCGGATGTCGGACTGCGCGAGCACGTCCGTGATCCGCCCGAGGTGCCAGGCGCCGTCGGACTTCAGCCCGCGCGCCGTGATCGCGGCGACGGGCCAGGCGAAGAACACGCCGAAGAACGCGACGGGCAGGGCCATGAGCCCGAACCGCGCCGCGTTCCCCTTCCGGCTCCCGCGGGGGGCTACTTCAGTACGAGCGAGGTCCACGACTTGACCCACTGGTCACGGTTGGCGGCGATCTTCGCGGGAGCCACGGTCTCGGGGTCCTTGGCGGCGGGACCGTACGCGGTGAAGTCGGCGGGCACCTTCGCACCGGTGACCACGGGGTAGACGAACATGTTCAGCGGCATGTCCTCCTGGAACTCCCTGGAGACCAGGAAGTCGATCAGCGCCTTGCCGCCCTCGGTGTTCTTCGCGTTGCTCAGCAGCCCGGCGAACTCGATCTGCCGGAAGCAGGTGCCCTCGGCCACGCCGGTGGGCGCGGTGGTGGGCCTGGGGTCGGCGTAGATCACCTCGGCGGGCGGCGAGGAGGCGTACGACACGACGAGCGGCCGGTCGCCCTTGGCCTTCTTGCCGCCGGCGGAACCGGAGAACTCCTCGTTGTAGGCCTGCTCCCAGCCGTCGACCACCTTCACGCCGTTGGCCTTGAGCTTCTTCCAGTAGCCCTGCCAGCCGGAGGTGTCGTCGTCGCCGTACTTCGCGGCGGTGCCGAGCAGGAAGCCCAGGCCCGGCGAGGAGGTGGCGGCGTTCTCGGTGACCAGGAGGTCCTTGTACGCGGGCTTCACCAGGTCGTCGAAGGAGGCCGGCGGGGTCAGCTTGTGCGCGCTGAACCAGGCCTTGTCGTAGTTGACGCAGATGTCGCCGTAGTCGATCGGCGTGACCCGGTGCTTGCCCCCGTCGAGCTGGTAGGCGGCGCCGACCTGGTCCAGCCCCTTGGCCTGGTACGGCTGGAACAGTCCGTTGTCGAGGGCCCGCGACAGCAGCGTGTTGTCGACACCGAAGAAGACGTCGCCCTGCGGGTTGTCCTTGGTGAGGATGGCCTTGTTGACGGCCTGGCCCGCGTCCCCGTCCTCCAGGACCTTGACCTTGTAGCCGGACTGCTTCTCGAAGTCCGCGAGCACGTTCTTGGAGACGGCCCACGAGTCGTGGCTGACGAGGGTGACGGTCTTGGAGCCGCCGGAACCGCCCGAACCCGCGTCGCCCTTGTCGCCGGACGAACCGCAGGCGGACAGCGTGACCAGGCCGAGCCCGATCGCCGCGGCCACGAACGTCTTGGTGTGCACTTGATTTCCTCCTGGAGGTGACCAGGAAGAGACGCGGCCCTGCCCGGGGCCGTCGGACGGATCCGCCGGCCCCGGGCAGGGCGCAACAGCTCGAGTGAAGACCGAACTTCCTACCCAGAATGACCTGGGCGAGGTTCAGAGGGTCTGCGGCCCGATTGCCGCACTCTCAGCGCTGTGGCGCTCCCCTGTCGGAATATGAAGATGTACGGCGCCAGACTACCGTCCGACCGATCGCCACCCTACGGCTACCGCCCGGTACGGACGGCTACCGCCGGGTGGGATCAGCGCTCGGTTGCGGCCAGCTGCCCGCACGCCCCGTCGATCTCCTGACCGCGGGTGTCCCGGACCGTGACGGGCACGCCGTGGGCCGCGATGGCCTCGACGAACGCCTTCTCGTCCTCGGGCCGCGAGGCGGTCCACTTGGAGCCGGGCGTCGGGTTCAGCGGGATGAGGTTGACGTGCACGGGCTTGCCCCGCAGCAGGCGTCCCAGCCGGTCACCGCGCCAGGCCTGGTCGTTGATGTCCCGGATCAGCGCGTACTCGATGGACAGCCGGCGGCCGGACTTCTCGACGTACTCGAAGCCGGCGTCGAGGACCTCGCGCACCTTCCACCGCGTGTTCACGGGGACCAGGGTGTCGCGCAGCTCGTCGTCGGGCGCGTGCAGGGAGATCGCCAGCCGGCACTTGAAGCCCTCGTCGGCGAACCGGTGGATGGCGGGCACGAGACCGACGGTCGACACGGTGATACCGCGCTGTGACAGCCCGAGCCCGTCCGGCGCGGGATCGGTGAGCGCCCGGATGGCTCCCACGACCCGCTTGTAGTTGGCGAGCGGCTCGCCCATGCCCATGAAGACGATGTTGGACAGCCGGGCCGGTCCGCCGGGCACCTCACCGTCCCGCAGCGCCCGCATCCCGTCCACGATCTGGTGCACGATCTCGGCGGTCGACAGGTTCCGGTCCAGTCCCGCCTGCCCGGTCGCGCAGAACGGGCAGTTCATGCCGCAGCCCGCCTGCGAGCTGATGCACATGGTCACCCGGTCCGGGTAGCGCATGAGCACCGACTCGACCAGCGTCCCGTCGAACAGCCGCCACAGCGTCTTGCGCGTGGTGCCCGCGTCGGTGGACAGATGCCGCACGACGGTCATCAGCTCGGGAAGCAGCGCCTCCTGGAGCCTGCCGCGCGAGCCGGCGGGGATGTCGGTCCACTCCGCCGGGTCGTGCGCGTACCGCGCGAAGTAGTGCTGCGAGAGCTGCTTGGCACGAAACGGCTTCTCCCCGATCTCGGCCACGGCGTCCTTGCGCTCGGCGGGCGTGAGATCGGCAAGATGCCGCGGCGGCTTCTTGGCTCCACGGGGGGCGACGAAAGTGAGTTCTCCGGGTGCAGGCATAACACCTTCAGTGTGGCAGATCATCGGCGGGTCCCCAGGCCAGAGCGGGGTGGGGGTGGTCACCCCTGGGCGGCCTCTGTCAGCTTCTGTCGACCTTTCACGGCCCAGGGACGGCCCAGGAATGATCTTGCGCGAGGCCCCTGACCGGCCATGAACGGTGGCAGGGAAGAGTCGGGGGCGGTCGCGGGTGTTGATGCCCCGCGCCCGCCCCCGATTTACTGACGATCAACGATTGATCGGAATCTCGTAGACGATCTCGCAGTGAGCGACGGGCACCACGATGTCCGCCGTCTCGACGGGCCGTCCGTCGTCGCTGTAGTACGTCCGCCGGATGTGCGTGACGAGCGCGGCCTTCTGGATGCCGAGCAACGACGCCTCCTCGGCGGTCGCCGTCCGAGGCTCAGGCTGCTCCACGGCGTGGCTGATGGTGACACCGATCGCGGCCATGCGTTTCACGACACCGGCCCCGGCGTGCGGCCCACCCTCGGGTAGAACGACGAGGGTGCCGGCCGTGAGGTCGTACGGCTCCCAGCTCGTCGACAACTGCACCGGCCTGCCGTCCGCCAGGAACTCATAAGCCGTCCGGACACACAGCTCGCCCTCGTCGATCCCGAGCCGCGCGGCGATGTCGACGGGCGCCGGCACCTTGGCGTCGGTCCGACTCTCCCAATCCCCCGCCCTGCCGATGTCCCGCATGTCGGCCCGGAACGGCGACCCGTCGCGTCGCCCCCGCGCCGCCGACCGGACCACCCGCACCCGCTGCCGGGGCTCGGCGACATACGTACCCGATCCCGCGCGCCCCTCCAGCAACCCCTGAGAGATCAGCAACTCCTGCGCCCGGCGCACCACGTTCTCGCCCACGCCGCACTCCTGGCCGATCTGGGTGCGAGAGGGCAGCCGGTCACCCGGCTCCCATATGTGCTCCGCGATCCGCCGCCGGAGTTCGTCGGCGATGCGGAGATAGGGCGGCTGCTCAGGCATATGGAAAATCTAGTCCACTAGCCCTAATCTAGTTAACTAGCTTCACTCAAAGTGATCGCCGGTGACGGAGGCTGCCCTGTGCCCGCTTCGGGAGTTAGCGCGGCTGCCATCGCCGCCCGACTGTCCGCTCTCGGGCTTCCCACACAAGTGGAGGAACACGGGAGCCACACGACGGTCGAGGCGGAGATACCGGAATCGCTCTCCGCCGAGTCATGGCGGGAGGTCCTCGACGTGGTGGCCGACGCAGACCGGTTCGGCCTCCTCGCCACCAGCCTGAACGGCCGCACCCTCTGGGCGGCCGTACGCAAAACGGTCCCCACGACGGGCGATGTCGGGGGACCGAGCCATCAGCGATAGGAGCTGAACAGCGTGCTCAACCGTATCCGCCGAGCCGTGGCCCTCACCAGGGCGCGGTACTCGTCGTCGCACTCCCCCAAGGGCAGGCACCGCCGCTCCTTAACACCGGCCGAACCACTGGCCGCTCCCGCCTTCCCCGTATCCGCGGACCCGTTGACGCTCACCCTGAGCTGGCCTTCCACCGCCACGGACCACCGAGACTCGCTCGCAGCCGAGGACATCGCACTCGTCCGCCCGTACGTGCTGGCCTGGGAGAGGCGCATGCGGTCGCGCTCGACGGTCGCCGTTACCCGGTCGACTCTCGCGGGAGCCCTCTGATGCCAGTCCGCAAACAGCCGCAGCCGCACGCCTCGACTGTCCCCTACCAGTCCGCGGCCTGCCAGATCGGCACCCACCCCTCCTGCGCGGAGCTCTCTCCTGGCACGACGTTGCTGGACGACGTACCGGTGATCTACGAGACGTGCGGCTGCCCGTGCCACTCGGCACCCGACCGATCCCGACCCGCCGAGGAGCTCCGGTGAACAGATGGACCCCCGCCGGCGCACTGGCCTCCCACATCGAGGTCACCGCGACCACCGTGCAGCGCGGCGACATCATCCAAGTCGGCGGCCGGGCCTGCCGGGTGAGCGACCTCTTCCAACTCCCCCAGGGCGCCAGGCAAATCCTCTTCGAGTCGGGCGAGCTGCTGACCATAAACGCGCGTACTCGGCTCGCGGCCGTACGCATGCAAAGAAGGCGGTGATCCGATCCGTGCCTTCTCGTCAACACGACATCGCCGACGACCTCCGCCGGCAGATCACGACCGGTCGCATCAGTCCCGGCGAACGCCTGCCCTCCGAAGCCGCCCTGGCCAGCCAGCACAAGGTCAGCACAGTAACGCTGCGGAGGGCCTTGGCGGTGCTCCAGACTGAAGGCCTCATCGAGAAGGTCCAGGGCAAGGGGAACTTCGTCCGCCACCCAGTCCGCAAGATCGTGTACGTCGGCGGCTGGGGAACGCTGGACCCGCGGACCGCGGCCGAATCGGCCCTGCGCGTCACCGTTCGCAGCACAACGGTGCAGGCCCACGGGCATCTGACGACCCTGCTGAAGGCGCCCGCGGGCAGCCCTCTCGCAGAGTTCTCCTGCACCAGCTTCGAAGGGGAGTCACCGCACGGGCTGGCCCGCATCTACATCCCGCGCGACCTGGCACCTGCCGGACTACTCGACAACGCATCCGCAGACCGGGACCCCATCACAAGATTCGCTGTCCTCACCCTCCCGCCGGCCGCTGCCCAGGAGACAGTCTGTGCCCGCCCACCGACACCGGAGGAGGCATCGACCCTCCGGATCGCCTCCACCGCGCCGGTCCTCGCGATCACACGCATCGCGACCGCCCCCACCGGCCGAGTCGTCGAAGCCGCACTCCTGGCCTTCCCGGGGGACCGCATCGACGCGGTCTTCACCACCCACCACGTGCTCGACGAGAGGCAGACGCAAGGATGACGCCCCAAAACGAACTGCGCCTCCTCCCGTGGTCGGGCCCGGAGGGCAAGCCCTGCTACCTGAGCACCGACGACCGGGACGGTTACATGTCCCGCTTGGCGGACAACATCGAGGCAGTCCAACTCGGCACGGCAGCCGAGCTCCTGGAGCAGGCCCCGGAAACCCTCGGCGACGTGAACACAGACCCAGATGAACTGCGACGACTGACGGGACAACTGGCCGATGCCCTACGGAACGTACTCCGCATCGCCACCAGCCGCGGCCACCTCCTAGCGGCGAGCGAACCCAACCGCATCTGACAAGGGACCGTACCGGCCTCACCGCCAATCACGACCCTTCCATCCCACACAGGGAGGGGCACCTGGGCGCCAACCCGGATGCCCCTCCCTTCGCGTTAGGCCGGTTCCGACTGGTGCACCGCTCCGACAACCCAGCAAGCCTCCCTCAGTCGACTGAACATCAGCGGCCAACAGTCAGTCATCCAGTTCCACCTCAGGGCACGTCATGCCATCTACATGGCGCGGCAACAGGGTTCGCACACACAGCTCCGCCCACGGGTAGTCAACGGACCAGTGGTCCCTTGACGCACCTCTCGGAGGGAATGCTGTGACTCTGAAGACGCTCCGTTGATCACACAACTACTCCCTAGTGCTCTCACCGAATCCACACATCTTCGGGAGGGTGCGGCGTGAGCGACGCTTGGGTTGCTATCGACTTTGAGACTGCCAACGGGCACCGCGGGAGCCCGTGCGCTGTTGGCCTTACTGCCGTCGAGGGCAGCCGCATCACGAACCGGATGTACACCTTGATCCGCCCTCCCGCCGCGCACAGACACTTCGATCCGTACAACACCCTCATCCACGGCATCAGGGCGGCTGATGTCAAAAATGCCCCCAGCTGGGGCGAAGCCCTCCAGCAGATCTTGAAGTTCACCGAGGGCAAGACCCTCGTAGCACACAACGCGGCCTTTGACTTGGGGGTACTTCGCGACGCCTGCACGGCAGAGGGAAGCGACTGGCCTACGTTGCGCTACGCCTGCTCCCTTGTTGTCGCCCGGAAGACTTGGCGACTGATTTCCTACGCGCTCCCCGAGGTTGCTGAACACGTTGCGGCTCCACTATCGGATCACCATCAGGCTGGTGCCGACGCAGACGCTGCTGCGCACATCATGCTGGCGGCTATACGCCACCACGAGGCCAGCAATCTGGATCAACTCCTTAGCGAGTTGGACATAGTTCACGGCACCATGACCCCCAACAAATGGTCCGGCTCTCACAGCAAGGGACAGAGAAAGCCTTCGGCTCCACTGCCCGGCGCGAACCCAGACGCTGACCCCAATGGCGCCCTTTATGGAAAGACGGTTTGCATCACCGGAACACTCAGCAGGATGACGCGGGCAGAAGGGCATTCCGCGCTCGCTCATGTAGGCGGAATCCCGGTGGCTCAGGTCAGCGGTAAGACAAACGTCCTCGTGGTAGCGACACCCGACCCTCGGCGGTTCGCCATCGGTTCAGAGAAGAGCAGCAAGCAGAAGTCTGCCGAGAAAATGTTGGAAGCTGGGAAAGACATCGAGATTATCGGTGAGGCGGATTTCATCGAACGGCTGAACAGCTGAACTCGGGGTACGGCGGCTGAAGCGCTGCAGTTGGAAACGACGGGAGCGAGGGCGCCCGACCGCTCCCGTTGGTGAAGAGCGTGGGAAGTGTGATCACCAAGCTCTTCCTTCTTGACCTGAGACTTGCCGGAATCTTGCCGAGTCGCGTTTTTACTGCTCAGGAGCGGTGGGCTTGCGCGTCTGGTGGTCGTCGCTGGTCGTCATCGGCCACTATCGAGGCCTTGGACGACCCAGGGAACGGCGCAACTTCTTGGGCTGAGTGGGCGGACGGCCCGGTCTCAGCGTGAGGGGCGCCTCTTCGGGGGAACCGGTCCAGGGATCACGTCTTTACCAAGGTGTTCCTTGATCAGGTACTTGAGTTCCGGCCCCTCGATGAGTTGGAGCCGGCCGTGCTGGCGAGCGAAGTCGTGGCTGGCCCTGCCGAACCACGACGTGGTGATCAGGATTCCCTTGGCTGCTCGCTTGTGCTCGACGACCCCGGCAAGTGCCTGGACCGACTCGACGCCGACAAGCTTGCTGTAGCGCTTGGCCTGGATGATGCACTCACCGTTGAAGACGGGGTCCTTGCTGACGGCCACCGCGTCCACGCCCTCGTCCTTGGACGCCTGGGTGTTCCAGGCCTCCATGCCAATCGCCTCAAACAGTTGGCGAATCAGGTGCTCGAACTCGGTGGGCGTCAGCTTCACCAACACGGGCCTGCTGTCCAAGCCGGCGACTACATCCATGCTGTCCATCAGCCGGTACTTCGACAGGTCGAACTCGACGATGGGACGAATCGGTTCGAGATCGTAGGGGTTTGGAGACACCAGGGCGTTGAGCCCCCTGAGGCACTGCGCTGGATCAACCTGACTGAGACGGAGTTTCCCAAACTGCTCCCTACTGGCGCTGAGCGTCACCAAACAGGGTGAGACCTCCTGACCGGTCGCCCGGTCAATGGTCTTCACATGACCGTTGAGGATCACGCCATTGACTACCCGGTCCGGATCACTTGTCAGGACCTCGTGGACTGTCCTCAGAGCGACTTGCGCCAGGACGGAGGCGTACATCTCCTTGCGCTCCTTCTCCGGACGGGTCAGCACGGTCGTCTCGTCTCGGTTCTTCACGTACCGGTAGCCCCGTGCGATCGGAACGATTGCCTCGGGAGGCAAGTGGATCTCAACGAGTACGTCTCCGGTAGCAGGGCGGAAGGCGATCCGATGCTCGTGGGGGAAGCCCACTGGATAGTCCGACGCATCCAGAACAGCCCCTAGGTGCGCCTCGACCGCCGCGGGCTCGCCGGCCCTGTATGCCTCGCGCTCGTCGTCCAACTTGCCGTTGAAGGCCGCCACTTCGTTAAGAGCTCGCGTTTCGACCAGGCGGTGCTCGGCGCGCTTCCGCTCCAGTGTTGCCAGTCGCTTCTCTTCGGCTCGACGATGGCGTTCCTGTGCTTCGGCGAACCGTACACGCGACTCGGCGACTTCAGCTTCATGGCGCTTCCTGCCAAGACCCAGGACAGCAGCCAGACCCCCAGGCTCCGGTGGCGCGAACTCTTCCCAGCGTGGGGAAGACACCGCACGGGACCATGGACGCTCGTCCAACTCTCTTGGGGTGTGGACCCTCCGTCGGCGCTCAAAGGTCATTGGCGGATCGCCAACCAACGCGTCACGGAGCAACTGTCCGAGCTGCTCAACCTCGTGTTCGACCCCGATCGTGCGTACCCGCGCCTGTTCAGCCTGTTGCTCCTGATACGCGGCCTTTCGCTCGCGTTCCTGCCGCTTGTTGGCCGTCTCGGCAGCCTTGCGTTCCCGCTCCGCTTGTCGAGCCCGTTGCTCCTGGGCACGTTGTAAGGCTTGCTGCTGCCGCTGAGATTCGTTGCCTCGGCCGCTGCCCCGCTGCGCCACTTGTCTACCCCTCCCCTGGCCTTACTCCGCCAGAGGGCTGCATTCCCCTTCCACCTCACAGAATCACGCAGGGCAGGGGCATCGCTTCAGCCGGACCGGGCCGTGTGCCGTGGACTCAAGCCGCCTGCGCCTCAACCGATGACAGTGAGCCACGATGGCGGGTTAGTCGACCGAGCAGGCGCGGGTGTGCCTCGTTGCACTCCCTCTGGCCTCAACCACGCTGTCGACCTGCGGCGGAGCGGTGTTGGTGCTTGGTGGACAGCCGACGGTTCCCCGCGGGTCCCCGCACAATCTGGCACGGCCCCAGTTCCGCGACCATCAATCACTGTCGTACGGGCAGATCACCAGACGGTAACGCGGTACCGTGATTGGTCAGTCACTGTGTGGTCGCGGTGACCGGTTGAGGAGGGGGACCATGCAGTCCAGCGCGCGTAAGACGATGAACCCAAGCGCCTACCTTGCTCTGGTCGAGGCACTGACTGCGATCTTCTGGAACAAGAAGCCCTTCGAGATGTACGTCAGGGCCATGCTGAGGGATCACAGCGAGTTGCTGGCGCGACTGGACTTCGTGGCCACCAAACGAGAAGTGTCGGGCCAGTTGGTCAATCTCCTACGATCCAATGAAGCCCGGTACCTCGATCTGACGGTCGCGCTCATGCTCGACATCGCCGATATGGGGACATTTCCGAACCTGAACTCGCAGCCCGACAGCCAGATCATGGTGACCAAGGCGACAGCAGCAGTAGCCGAGTTGAAGCGCTGGACGGTCAAGCAACGCGAGGTCATCGCTGAGCATGAGGCCGACGCGGCCGACATCGCCGAGAACGCGAAGAATGCCCAGGACGGACGAGCGTTTGCCGAGGCCCATGAGGACCTGAAACAACGCTTCATCGCGATGCATGGGGCCGCCGATGTTCACCAGCGGGGCCGTGATTTTGAGGACTTCATCAACGAGTTGTTTGCTCTGTACGACCTAGAGCCACGGGCGTCCTACAGTCTGGACCACGAGCAGATAGATGGTGCGTTCTCCTTTGACACAGACCACTACGTCTTGGAAGCGAAGTGGTGGAAGGAAACCATCGGTCGCTCACTGCTGGACGTCTTCAAGACCAACATCGAGCGGAAGGGCAAGAACACGCTGGGCCTGTACATCAGTATGAGCGGCTTCACCTCTGACGCCCTGGCGGTGTACAGCTACAGCACTCCGTTCATCACTATGGATGGCCTTGACTTCATGGCAGTACTGGACCAGCGCATCCGCTTGGAGGAGCTAATGCGCCGGAAGCGGCGGCATGCGAGTGAGACAGGGCACTGCTTCCTGCCAGTCGCAAAGATCATCTCCGAGGCTGAGTAGAACGGCCGTCAACAGGGCCGAGTGGGACGGAAACTAAAACGGGCCGGGTGCGGCAGATCATTGGTCTCGACCATCATGGGCTTAGTTATGCATCCAGGACGCTGGCTGCCTGGTCTCGGGACTATTTTTCACATGAAGCCGCTATGACCCTGTCACAGGCGGTAATGTGTTGGCATGGATGCGACGAGTGCAACGATTGGCCCTAGAAGTCCACTTGCGCTGATCGATCAAGCACTCGCGCTTCTCGCTACCGAGGTGACACTGCGCGAGGATCCTGGGGCGCTCACCCATACGGTGATCGTCGCTGACGGTCTGGAAGCTCCCAAGGTAGCTGAATCTCTAGGGTTGTATTTGGTTGGGGCTCTCGCCGGCGCCATACAGCAGGATGCAAGCCTGTGCGATGCCATGCTGCCGACTGGGCTTGAGGGCCAACGAGAAATTGAACAGGCCGTTCATCGACTGGTAGGCACGAACAACCAGTTTACGACACGGCCTGAAATATCGTTTCGCGACACCAAGAGAAACGCTTGGATAGCAGAAGGGGTCATGCATGCCCTGTTGATGATTAGGGCTCGCTCCGCAAGCGATATGCTGGACGGCCCCGTTCAAGCATTGGCCGATCTTCACACTATCCCGACGCAGCAGGGCTTGGATGCGCTAGCAATCTACAGCGACGCCTCGGGGCCAGTCGTCGCAATCGGGGAGAGTAAGGCGTCCCGCGACGACGGAAGCGCGCAGCTAACTGAGGCGGCGACAATCTTTCGGGATATCGATGAAATGAAGTATGGCCCTGAGTTGAGGGCCAAACTGGGCGCCCTAAGGCGGGTAATACACCCAGACCTGGCAGATAAGGTCTCGAACGCACTGTGGCTTGAGCATCGATGCTATTTCCCGATGGTAGTGCATGAGACATATTTCGATCTCAAAGCGAAACGCGTCGTATACGGCCGCCTTTTCCCCTCGATAGATCGCAGACGAGTCATCGGAGTGAAGCTCCAGGACTTCCAGGAATTCTTCGACGATGTATCGGATGCAATGAGAAGTGCAGTCAGGGAAGTGGTTATCTGATGTTCAATAGCGGAATAGATCAAATGCTCTCTAGTCTGCCGGCATTGCAAGACCTCGACGCCTCAACAGTCCGCAGAATTCTGACGCGGGCGTGGGCAGACTGCGTTGACAGACGAGACTTGAGCAGTTCTGAGACGCTTGACAGCATGTTGGCACCGGAAGAGCATCAACGCGATTTGAATGATCTGCGCAAGCTTGCAACGGCACTTGAGGCTCACGCGATTCTGAACGATGAACTGCCGCGCGATGTGAGAAGGTCTTGCGCATTTGTTGCCGCTGAAGCGCTGAGTATTGTGGCGGAGGCTGATGCCGAATCCTATGAGCTGAGGAACGTCTGGCTTTTCGGTAGTCAAGCAAGATACACGATCGTCGAGACAGCGCTTCTTTATTTGATCGCGGGGTATGATTCAAATGCGGCTCTGACAGAGCAAGGGATTGGGGATGAGCTCGTCCCGACATCCATCATGAGCCTTGCCGAAGAATGGGTGCTTCAGCAAGTCCGATCGCTTCTAACGCTGAGCTCTCCTTCCGCTGACGAGTTTCCAATCCTAGAACTGCAGAGCCTTGCTCTGAGCGATCGCGCCCGCGCAAACATCCTTCTTATCATTGGAAAAACAGTACGAGATCATGTTCTCTGGCTAACCTACGGTGAGTCGGTCGGCAATGACTCAGAAGAATTGCATCAGCTTCTCTACAGAATGGAGCATGACTCAGACGGACGTCCGACTTCCGCAAGCCATATTGACTTGCATCATCTACTCTTGCTTCTCACCCTTGCCATCGAGGAAACATCAGCACGGGCGCTGAGAAGCGTGCCCCCGCCGGCCGATGACTCAGGAAGGTTTCTGCGGTATCAACGGTATCGCGCAAAGAACCGCCCTTTGATGTGGCCTGGGGTGCTTGAGTATGCAAATAGAGCCTTTCCGGGGCCTCATTCTCACGCCGTAGTATCGGTCCCCACTGGGGCTGGAAAATCCGCTGTTGCCGAGATAGCAATAGCTCAGGCTCTCCGGGATGGATGGGTTCTATACCTGGCGCCAACAAACGCCCTCGTTGGTCAGATAAGGCGCGAGATAGGAAAGGTATTCCGTGCCGATGAAGGTGTAAAGGTCAGAGAATTCCTTGGCGGGTCAGAGTATACGGAGCTGACCGGCGAAGCGATACGGGATATTGACGGTCGCTCAATTCTTGTTATGACTCCCGAGAAGTGCTCTCTCGCTCTCCGTCAAGCTCCTGAAATCTTTCTCGATCTCTCGCTATGCATCGTTGATGAAGCACACATGATCGGAGCTCAGGACTCCCGAGCAATCATTGCCGAGTTGGTGGTCGCTGAAGTCCTACATCGAGCACCCGATGTCAAAATCCTAATGCTCTCCGCCCTGCTCGCGAACCCAGGCGATATTTCGGCCTGGCTGCGAGGGACCACCGGAAGAGAATCGATCGTAATAAATCCGCCATGGCGCCCAACAAGGACACTGAGAGCCATTGTTGGTTTCGATGCACATGAAGCATCGGCATTGGAAAGTGGGGCTAAAACGGCACTTGAAAAACTGCCGCCCAGGCGAGTCAATTACTCCTTTGACGTCCCTATCTCCTTGCTCCTTGGCCTGCAGGGCGCCTGGCAGTCCAACGACCTCTCTGATTACAAGCTCATGCATACGAATGTCAAGGCAGGTCTGATATATAAGCGGGGCGTTGGAGCAGTTGATGACGGTTATTGCAATAGAGTAGTCAAGTCGCTATCTCAAGCTCTAGGTGAAAAGGATCAAAGGATCCTGGTATTCCTGCCCCGGAGCAGGCATGACAGCTTCTCTTGCGCCCTACAATTGAACGGATTCTCAGTAGGCACGAACACCTCCGCAGACCCTGATATTAATGCGCTGATGAATCTCGCGGACGCAGAAATTGGGGCTCCATCCTTGCTCCGAGGTGCGCTCTTGAAAGGGGTTGCTGTCCATACGGGTGCCATGCTTAGAGAGGAGCAGCGAGCTAGTGAGATCTCGTTTGAACGCGATCGCGCAAGGGTCCTATTTGCCACTGGAACACTTGCTCAAGGGCTGAACCTTCCTGCCACAACAGTAATCGTTGGTGGAACGCAGATTGGTTGGGATCCTGATGCTGATAGAGAGGAACAAGACAGGCGAGCACAGGCCCAGCTGTTGAATGCAATCGGGCGGGCTGGCCGAGCTCAGGTTTCGTCGCGGTCATTGGCGATCGTCGTACCAAACCGTGGACTTGTATTCGGACGCAACGTAAATATAAACCAGGCCATCGGAAAGGCTAGATTTCTAGCCAAGGAGGATGCGTCCAGTGAAATAAAAAGTCAACTTGACGGGATTATAACGGGTTCACTGGACGGGACTCTCAACATCGGGGAAATGACGGCGGCGGAACAGTCCGCCTTCACATTCTTGTCCTTTGCCGGTAACCGAGACGATGCACGAGGCGTGATCAAGAAAAGCTGGGGTGCCTATCGAGCCAATGCTGTAGACAGGGCGTCCGATGTCGCGGAATCCTTGGAAAACATAGGGGCTAGCTTTCTGCGCTCAACTGAGTCCCCTGAGTGGGTCGCTCTGGCGGCGCATCGTGCTGGAATCCCGCTAGCGGAATGCGTGTTCATCTACAAGGAATTGCGGCAGCGACTCGAAGAGATGGGGCCACCTCAAGAAGTTTCAGAGTGGGCTTCAGATCTTCTCGGCATCCTTGAAGGGGCAGATTTCCATACCTTGCATTTCTTGAAGCAGGAGGACTACGGCGGGACGATACTTAAAGATCTATGGGCTGATGCAGAAACATCTCGCGCTGAAGCATGGCAGGTGTTTCATGTCGTGCTTCAAAAATGGATGGAGGGAGCGCCGCTACTAAACATTGCCAGTATCGCAACAGGTAAAGACACCGAGGGGAAAAACGGTCGTGGGCAGGCCGACCCACTGCCAAAGATGATCCGCATTGTAAATGATGGATTCGGGTACAGCTTGACATCTTTGGCGGGCGCAATCGCAGCTGTTGTGGCTGCCGGCCGTGAACAAGAAACAGATGGACCTTGGGACCTCGATGAACAAAGTCTCCGATCTTTGAATCTACTTCCCTTCGCTATCCGCTTTGGTGCCGATAGCCCGGTCCCCATTGCCTGGATGCGTGCCGGGGCGCGGCCGCGAGTTCTAGCTCACAAATTGAGTAACCTGGCACTCTTGCCTGATTTTACAGATGACGAAGAGTTGCGCAGAATGGCGGTCCGGATGCTCTCCAGCTATCCCGAGTCCATCCTGGCTGATGTGGATTCTGCAGAAGATGCAGAGCTCATACTGGCCATGCTGGCGGCGCGGAAGATTACTTGAGGTCGGTGGAGTCTGATTCGAAAATCCACCACCCCCGCAGCTCAGACCGCTTCTGTTGATTGGAGGGACACTTGATAACCGAGCATGTTGAGCTGGCTGACCAGGCG
>NZ_JBEOWS010000144.1:0-22292 GCF_040296125.1 Streptomyces sp. NPDC002265
CACCGTGGGGCATCCGTCCCCGGGGCCGCCCCGCCGACGGATGCCCCACGGGAGGGGCAGGTTCCGTCGCACCCGGCGGCGGGGCCGGCGGGTGTTCCGGGGCGTCCGGAGCCGTCTGGAGGTGTCTGGGGGGTTCCGTCGCGCCGCCGGAACCCATGCGCTTGATGCGACGGGACAATCGGATCATCCTGGGTGATATGGAGCATGTCGCAGCCGTGGCGGTTGTCGACGCCCGGGGTGTCGTTACCGCTTGGAGCGAGGGTGCCCGATCGCTGACGGGATACGGCGCCGACCAGGTCGTGGGCCGGCCGGCGCGCGAGCTGCTGGCCGAGGATCTGCGGGCCGGCCCGCTGCCGCCGCCCGCCGCCACCACCGGCACCGCCGTCCTGCGCCACCGCGACGGCTCCACCGTCGCCCTGCGGCTCATCGCCTGCCCCGTACTGGGCGCCGGGGATGTCCCCGACGGTTATGTGGTGACCGCCGAGCGGGCCCGGGAGGCGGAACCCCTGCTCGCCGGACAGGTCTTCCAGCAGGCGTCCATGTCGATGTCGGTCTTCGACGTCCGGCAGCGCTACCTGCGCGTCAACGACGTGGCCTGTCAGGTGCTGGGAGTGCCGGAGGAGGACCTGCACGGCCGGTATCTGCCGGACACCGTCGCGGACCCCGAGAACAGCCGGGGCATCCTGCATCATCTGCGCCAGGTGGCCGACACGGGCCGGCCGGTGCGCTACGAGAGCTTCACGGGCGTGCCCGCGCTCGACGGGGAGCGCGCCTGGACCGTCGAGATGTGGCCGGTGCGGAACGCCGGGGGCGAGGTGACCGCGGTCGCCCTCGCGGCGCTCGACAGCAGCGACCAGTACTGGGCCCAGCGGCGGCTGGGTCTGCTGAACCAGGCGTCGGCCGCCATCGGCACCACCCTGGACGTGGTGCGCACCGCGGAGGAGATGGTGGAACTCCTGGTGCCGGACTACGCCGACTTCGTCAGTGTGGACCTGCTCGACTGGGTCCTGTGGGCGGACGAGCCGCCCCGGGGGCCGGACGACGAGACCGTGCTGCGCCGGGTCGCCCACGGTTCCGTCACCGAGGGCACCCCGGAGGCGGCTGTCCACCGGGGCGAGACGGACCTGTACCCGCCGTCCTGTCCGCCGGTGCGGGCCCTGCGGGAGGGGCGGGCGATCGTCAGCTGCGCCGGTGACCCCGATTTCGCCGGATGGTTCGCGGAGCGCGACGCCCGGGCCCCCGCCGGCCGGGCGTTCCGCGAGGGCGTCCACTCGATGATCGCGGTGCCGCTGCGGGCCCGTGGGGTCACCCTGGGCGTCGCGGTGGCCGTGCGCATCGCGCATCCGGACGACTACGTGGCGGAGGACGCCGTATTCGCCGAGGAACTGGCCGGCCGGGCGGCCCTGTGCATCGACAACGCCCGCCGCTTCGCCCGCGAGCGCGCGACGGCGCTCGCTCTCCAGCACAGCCTGCTGCCGCGCGGACTGCCCGGACAGGCGGCGGTCGACGTGGCCCACCGATACCTGCCCAGCGGATCGGTCGCGGGCATCGGCGGCGACTGGTTCGACGTGATCCCGCTGTCCGGCTGCCGGGTCGCGCTGGTCGTCGGCGACGTCGTGGGGCACGGCATCGCCTCCTCGGCGACCATGGGCCGGCTGTGCATGGCCGTGCGCACCCTCGCCGACGTGGACCTGCCGCCGGACGAGCTCCTCACCCACCTCGACGACCTGGTCGCCCACCTTGCGACGGAGGACGGCGGCGGCGAGGTCGCCGAACTCGGCGCCACCTGTCTCTACGCCGTGTACGACCCCGCCACACGCCGGCTCGCCTTCGCCTCCGCCGGCCACCCGGCCCCGGCCGTCGTGCTGCCCGACGGCACCGCACAGCTCATCGGGACGAGCCCGGGACCGCCGCTCGGTGTCGGCGGGCTGCCGTTCGAGGCGACCGAGCTGCAACTGCCCGAGGGCGCGATCGTCGCCCTCTACACGGACGGTCTGATCGAGGACCGTGCCCGGGACGTCGACAGCGTCACCGCAGACCTGTGCCGTGCGCTGACCGCGCGCACCGACACGCTCGACGGCCTCTGCGACAGCGTGCTCAAGGCCGTGCTGCCCGAGGAGCCCGGCGACGACGTGGCCCTGTTGCTGGCCCGCACCCGGGCGCTGGGCGCGGCCCAGGTCGCCACCTGGGCCGTCTCACCGGACCCCGAGCAGGTGGCCGCCGTCCGGCAGGCCGTCACCGAGCAGCTGAGCGCCTGGGGGCTGGAGGAGACGGCGTTCGTCACCGAACTCGTCGCCAGCGAACTGGTCACCAACGCCATCCGCTACGGCCATCCGCCCATCCAGCTCCGGCTGATCCGGGACCGCGCCCTCATCTGCGAGGTCTCCGACGGCAGTTCCACCTCCCCGCATCTGCGCCGTGCCCATGCCTTCGACGAGGGCGGGCGCGGACTGCTGCTCGTCGCCCAGCTCACCCAGCGCTGGGGCAGCAGGCAGACCGGCAGCGGAAAGATCATCTGGGCCGAGCAGCCGCTGCCACCGCAGTGATCACTGGAAGGGGCAGCCCGGGTCGGGCGCGTCCTCGGAGAACGGTGCCCCGTGCGGGAGCACGTACAGCACGTCGAGGACGAGCGGGGTGTCGCCCAGGTTGCGGCCGATGTGCACGTTGCCGGCTCCGGCCGGCTCCTGGATGGTGCTGCCTGCGCGGTAGATGCCGTCGGAGGCGCAGGTGGAGTCGAAGTGGCTGAGCGTGCCCTGCTTCACGAAGCCGTAGAGCGGGCCGTCGTGGTAGTGCCAGCCGGTGGCCTGGCCGGGCGGGACGGTTATCTCCCGCAGCACGTAGTCGGTGTTCCCCACGGTCCGCTCGGCGAGGAGCCGGGCGGTGACGCCGGGACCGGCCGGGGTGGCCCGGGCGGTGCCGCAGGCCAGGACGGTCGTCAGGGCGACCGCCCCGGTCACCATGGTGCGGAGCAGGGTGCGCATGGCGCGGGCCTCCTGGTGTGCGTGGGCGAGCGGCGGGGTGCCGCTGTGAACATAGAGGCACAGAAGCCGGGCCGGGGCCGCATTCCGCATATCTGCATATCTGCGGCCCTTGCGGGCGTCGGAACTCCTCGTGGCCGTCGGGATCCCCGCCCGGCGGAATGATCGACCGGGCGGACGGGGGAGAAGCCCGATGGACGCAACGGGGATGATGTCGCCGAACCAGCGGAGTGCGCATGACGAGGGACAGCCGGACGACGGGCAGTCGTAAGACGGACGGCCATACGACGGACAGCCGTACGACGGAAGGGCCGACGCGGGGTGCCGGAGTGGAGGTGAGACCGGTCGCCGGGCACATCGGGGCCGAGATCGAGGGCGTCGACCTGGCCGAGGGCCTCGACGACGCCCAGGTGGCCGCGGTCCGGGCGGCCCTGCTGCGCTGGAAGGTGGTGTTCTTCCGGGGACAGCGGCTCGACCACGCCGGGCACCTGGCGTTCGCGCGCCGGTTCGGCGAGCCGGTCGCGCCGAACCGGCGGGGCGGCGCCTCGCCCGCGGGCTTCCCCCTGATCGAGACCACCGCCGACCGGCTGGAGCTGGGCGGACGCTTCGGGATGGAGCACGAGGAGTGGCTGGAGCGCCGCCGGCACACCCTGCTGCGCGGCTGGCACTGCGACCACGGTGCCCGGGTCGACCCGCCGGCCGCGACGATCCTGCGCGCCGAGACCGTCCCGCCCTACGGCGGCGACACCACCTGGTCCAACCTGGCGGCCGCCTACGCCGGACTGTCCGCGCCGGTGCGGGCGTTCGTCGACGGCCTGCGGGCCGAGCACCGGCTCGGCGTCGGCTACCGGCCGCGCCCCGGTGAGGACGCGTACGTACGCCACCTGCTGGACCACCAGGTCGCGTCCGAGCACCCGCTGGTGCGGGTCCACCCGGAGACCGGGGAGCGGGTGCTGTACGTCAACGGGTACTACCTCGACCAGATCACCGACGTGTCCCGCGCGGAGAGCCGGGCGCTGCTGGACATGCTGCTGGAGCAGGCGGTCCGCCCCGAGTACACCGTCCGCTTCCGCTGGGAACCGGGCAGTGTCGCCTTCTGGGACAACCGCGCCACCATCCACCTGGCGCCCACCGACAACGCCCACCTCGGTTTCCCCCGCACCATGCACCGGGTGATGCTCGCCGGTGACGTGCCGGTCGGCACCGACGGCAGACCGTCGCGGCCGCTCGTCGGCACCGAGGCGGGGCGCTGGTGAACCGACGGCCCGCGAGCCGCCGTACGGCTCGCGGCGCCGCCGGAGTCAGCGCAACGGGATGACGACGTCGTCCTCGACCGGCGGGTCGAGCTCCTGGGCGAGGTTGCCGGTGGCCGCGAAGCAGCGCAGCCGGACCGCGTCCGGGGTGACGTCCACGCGGAGGAAGCTCTTGAAGAACGGCGGGCTGTACGTGGCCGAGCCCGGTGAGAACAGCTGCGTGTAGATCTTCCGCACCGGCAGCCGGAAACGGGGCTTCCGGCCGGGGCGGCTGCCCGCGCCCAGCAGCCGGGCGACCAGCCGGACGCGCCGGGTGACCCGGACGGCCTGCCCCGGGGCACGGGCCGGGGTGATGCCCAGGCGCTCGGCGATGACGGCGGTCGCCTCGTCCTCGGTGAGGGTGAAGAAGCGGCGCAGGCGCAGCCGGCGGCCGTACAGGCGGCTGTAGAAGGCGAGGGAGTCGCCGCGCAGCGGGTAGCAGCGGAAGTCGTGCTCGTCGACGTTCGCGACCCGGACGCGGGGGATGGTGTGCGTGGCGTGCATGAACGCCCCGCCGCCGCCCGAGACCACGTACTGCACGGTCCGGCCGTCCACGTCCACCGGATAGCGCTGGTAGTTGTGGATGTCGCCGCCGATCGCGGCCACGTAGTGGTGGGCGGGGTCGCGGACCACGTCGTCGACCGTGCCGCCGCCCTCGACCGGGCAGGGGTGGTGCTCTCCGTCCACGTACAGGGGCGATCCGGTGACGAGGATCTTGGGGCGGGGACCCCGGGACACCTCGCGCAGCCACGCGCCCTGCTCGGCGTCGATCGTGCCCAGCAGGCCGGTGTCGATGCCGACGATCCTGACGGGTCCGGCGTCGATCGCCCAGTAGGGGCCGGGCTGGAGCGCCTGTTGACCGGCCGAGGAGCGCAACTTCCTTGCCTGGTCGAGATGTTGTCCGTCGCCGGGGCGCGACCGGTGCCACAGCAGATGCCGCAGCCAGGCCCGGGTGAGCGGTCGGGGCGCGGGCTCGGCGGGCAGCGGCGGTACGTCGCCGCAGAAGACGCGCATGAACGCGCCGAGGTCCTCGTACCAGTCGTGGTTCCCCGGTATCGCGTAGACCGGTGCCGGGTAGGCCCGGTAGGGCCGGAAGAACTTGCCCTCGTAGTCGTCGGCGCTGCCCACGGGGTAGATCACGTCACTGGCCACGACGGCGAACCGGGTGTCCTGAGCGACCTTCAGAAAGCCCGGTACGACGGCGTACTGGGGTTCGTCGCCCTCTCCGGGGTCGCCGATCACCATGAAGGAGAACCGGTCCGGGTCGTCGCGCCGGACGATCCTGTCGGCGGGCGCCCCGGACGCCGCGGCCTGCTCCGCCCAGCGGGTGCGGGTGCGGCCGGTCGGATCGCCGAACCAGGAGGCCAGCACGCCGTTGCGGGCGGCCCACAGCGTTCTGGGGTTCAGCCACGACAACTTCTCGACCTCGGCCGGCATCAGCCGTCCGTACGTGCCGAGTTCGGCGGTGCCCCAGCCCGCACCTGCGGCCGTGTCGCGTGAGGAGTCAGACATCCGGGCACCGTAGCAACGCGCCCGGGACGCATCCCCGGCGGCCCTGACGGGGGAGCCGGATTCGTGCGCGGAGACAGTGCGGCCGGGGCGGATCGGGATGCTGGTCCGGTGCGTACAGTCAGGCGTCGCGCACAGAGGGATAACCCTCGATTGCCCTTTGCGTAGCTGACATGACTTGGTCAAGCCTGTCATTCTCGCCGGTATTGCTGCACAGAGCAGTCACAGTTCCCTGCGCAGCAACGGCCCCGCACAACTCGGCTCGTCCCGGACAGCACACCCGTCTGCCCGGTCTGTCACCGGTCGCACCCCACGGCCGCAGCAGTAGGAGAACGAGTGAGACGCAACCCCCGCAAGCGGACCGCGGTAGGAATAGCCCTGCTCTCCACCGCCGCCTTCCTCGCTGTCGGCATCCAGTCCGTTCCGGCGTCGGCACAGTCCGTTTCCCCCCACCCCAGCCCCCTGCGCACCGGGGGCCTCACGGCCGATCTCACCCCGGCCCAGCACACGGCGCTGATCAAGAGCGCCGCCTCGAAGACCACCCAGACCGCCCAGAGCCTTGGCCTGGGCGCGAAGGAGAAGCTCGTCGTCAAGGACGTCGTCAAGGACAACGACGGTACCGTCCACACGCGTTACGAGCGCACCTACGACGGCCTGCCGGTCCTCGGCGGCGACCTCGTGGTGCACACCCCGCCCGCCTCGCAGGCCACCGGCACGGTGAGCACGACCTTCAACAACAAGAACGCCGTGAAGGTGTCCTCCACCACCCCGGCTCTCACCAAGGCGGCGGCCGAGACCAAGGCCCTGACGACGGCCAGGTCCCTCGACGCGCAGCAGCCCGCGGCCGACAGCGCCCGCAAGGTGATCTGGGCCGCCGGCGGCACCCCGAAGCTCGCCTGGGAGACGGTGGTCTCCGGCTTCCAGGACGACGGCACGCCGAGCCGGCTGCACGTCGTCACCGACGCCACCACTGGCGCGGAGCTCGGCCGCTTCCAGGACATCAAGACCGGTACGGGCAACACCCAGTACAGCGGCACGGTCACCCTGAACACCACGCTGTCGGGGTCGACGTACCAGCTGACGGACTCGACCCGCGGCGGCCACAAGACATACTCGCTGAACAACGGCACGTCCGGCACCGGCACGCTGATGACCGACGCCGACGACGTGTGGGGCACCGGCGCGGGTTCCAACACCCAGACCGCCGGCGCCGACGCCGCCTACGGCGCCCAGATGACCTGGGACTTCTACAAGAACACCTTCGGGCGCAGCGGCATCAAGAACAACGGTGTCGCCGCCTACTCGCGCGTCCACTACAGCACGGCGTACGTCAACGCCTTCTGGGACGACAGCTGCTTCTGCATGACCTACGGCGACGGTTCCGGCAGCACCCACGCGCTGACCTCGCTCGACGTCGCGGGCCACGAGATGAGCCACGGCGTCACCTCCAACACCGCGGGCCTGAACTACACCGGTGAGTCCGGCGGCCTGAACGAGGCCACCTCCGACATCTTCGGCACCGGCGTGGAGTTCTACGCCAACAACTCGACCGACGTGGGCGACTACCTCATCGGTGAGAAGATCAACATCAACGGCGACGGCACCCCGCTGCGTTACATGGACAAGCCGTCCAAGGACGGTGCCTCCGCCGACAGTTGGTACTCCGGCGTCGGCAACCTGGACGTCCACTACTCCTCGGGCCCGGCGAACCACATGTTCTACCTGCTCTCCGAGGGCAGCGGCACCAAGACCATCAACGGTGTCACCTACAACAGCACCACCTCCGACGGCGTCGCCGTCGCGGGCATCGGCCGCGCCGCCGCCCTGCAGATCTGGTACAAGGCGCTGACGACGTACATGACGTCCAGCACCAACTACGCGGCCGCCCGTACCGCCGCGCTGAACGCCGCGACCGCCCTGTACGGCGCGAGCTCCACCCAGTACGCGGGTGTGGCGAACGCGTTCGCCGGCATCAACGTCGGCAGCCACGTCACCCCGCCGGCCAACGGTGTGACCGTCACCAACCCGGGCAGTCAGTCCTCCACCGTGGGTACCGCGGTGAGCCTGCAGATCTCGGCCAGCAGCACCAACAGCGGCTCGCTCACGTACTCCGCGAGCGGCCTGCCCACCGGCCTGTCGATCAACAGCTCCACCGGCGCGATCACCGGTACCCCGACCACGGCCGGGACGTACAGCACCACGGTGACCGTCACGGACAGCACCGGAGCGACCGGCACCGCGTCCTTCACCTGGACCGTCAGCTCCGGCGGTGGCGGCACCTGCACCTCGACGCAGCTGCTCGGCAACCCGGGCTTCGAGTCCGGCAACACCACCTGGACCGCGACCAGCGGAGTCATCACCACCGACTCCGGTCAGGCGGCCCACGGCGGCTCGTACAAGGCCTGGCTGGACGGCTACGGCTCCACGCACACCGACACGCTCTCGCAGTCGGTGACCATCCCCAGCGGCTGCAAGGCGTCGTTCACCTTCTGGCTGCACATCGACACCGCGGAGACCACCACCAGCACGGCGTACGACAAGCTGACGGTCACCGCCGGATCGACCACCCTGGCGACGTACTCCAACCTCAACAAGGCCACGGGGTACACCCAGAAGACCTTCGACCTGTCCTCCTTCGCCGGCTCCACCGTGAGCATCAAGTTCAGCGGTGTCGAGGACTCCTCCCTCCAGACCAGCTTCGTCGTGGACGACACCGCCGTGACGACCAGCTGACCCTCCTCCGCACGAACGACATCCCGCACGCGGGCTCCCACCGCGTGCGGGATGTCCTTGTTCGCCGGGCGGGCCCGCCCGAGGGCCGGCGTCGGATCAGAAGGTGCGCTCCAGCAGGTCCAGCAGCGCCGCCCAGTGCCGCTCGTCGCCCTCCTTGTGGTACGCGGCGGTGTCGGCCTGCGTGTAGCCGTGCGAGGCGCCGGGGTAGACCTCGCAGCGGTGCCGGACACCGGCGGCCGTCAGCGCCTGCTCGAACCGCTCGATCTGCTCCTCGGGCAGCGAAGGGTCGTCGTCGGCGTGGCCGAAGTACAGCTCGGCGGTGATGCGTTCGGCGGCCAGGTGAGGGCTGTCGGGCGCGTCCGTGGCCAGCCGCCCCCCGTGGAAGCCGGCCGCGGCCGCGACCCGCTCCGGGTAGGCGCCGGCCGTGTGCAGCGCCAGCCGGGCGCCCATGCAGTAACCGGTGATCGCCACCGGTCCGTCGGCCACCAGCGGGCTGTCGGCCAGCCACCGCAGATAGGCGTCGGCGTCGCGTACGGCGAGTTCCGGCGTCAGCGCCTGCATGACCGGGACGATCTGGCCCCAGATCTCGGGACGCGCCTCCGGGTCGATGAACTCGGGCAGATCGAAGACGGGGGTGCGGCCGCTGCGATAGAACACGTTGGGCACCAGCACCGTGTAACCGGCCGAGGCCAGCCGGTCGGCCATCGACCGCAGATGCGGGCGCAGGCCGAAGGCGTCCTGGTAGAGCAGGACCCCCGGGCGGGGGAGCCCGTCCGCCGGATGGGCCAGGTAGGCGTCGGCGGTGCCGTCCTCGGTGGGGATGTCCACGGCTGTTCCCTGTACGGCGGTCATGGGTCTGCCTCTCTGCGCGGTCGGCGGCGAGCAACGGGGCGGCCCGGTGCCCCGGACCGTGATCATGGTCTCACGCACTGTCTGCCGGACCGTGAACTGACTCTGGAAGAAACCCACTTGGGCACCCGAACCCAGCCACGGGCGCGCCGGGCCGGCTCACTCGAACCGGGTGACGTCACCGGCCCCGTACCGTACGATCTCCGCCTCGCCGCCGGAGAAGTCGACGACCGTCGTCGGCTCGGTGCCGCAGTCCCCGGAGTCCACCACGCCGTCCAGGACATGGTCCAGCCGGTCCTTGATCTCCCAGCCCTGGGTCATCGGCTCGTCCTCGCCCGGCAGCAGCAGCGTGCTGGACAGCAGCGGCTCGCCGAGCTCGGCGAGCAGGGCGTGGGTGACCACATGGTCGGGGATGCGTACGCCGACGGTCTTCTTCTTCGGGTGCTGCAGCATGCGCGGCACCTCCTTCGTCGCCGGCAGGATGAACGTGTACTTGCCCGGGGTCGACGCCTTGACCGCCCGGAACACGTCGTTGTCCACCCGCACGAACTGGCCGAGCTGCGCGAAGTCCTGGCAGACGAGGGTGAAGTGGTGCCGGTCGTCCAGAGCGCGGATGGACCGGATCCGGTCGATCCCGTCGCGGCTGCCCAGCCGGCAGCCGAGCGCGTAGCAGGAGTCGGTCGGGTACGCGATCAGGGCGCCCGCACGGACGCTCTCGGCGACCTGGGAGATGGTGCGCGGCTGCGGGTTGTCGGGGTGTACGTCGTAGTACTTCGCCATTGCACGAGCTTATGCCGAGCGGGGCGGGCCGCGGTGCAGGCCGAACCGGGCCGGGCCGCGACGACGGGGCCGTGCCCGCGGCCCTGTCAGCGCCGCCCGGTCGTGAGGTAACGTCGCCGACCAGGAAAGCTCAGGTCAGCGGCGGTGAGGAGGGTGGACGCATGACGGAGGGCGACACCTCGACATGGGCGCAGGAGCTTCTCGAGCTGCTGCGTCCCGCAGGGCGTGACGTCCGCAGGGTCGTCGACTGGCTCGCCGCCACGGTGGACGCGAACGTGTCCCTGCGGGACGACACCGGCACCCTGCTCGCCGGGCCCGCCACCCTCCCCGACCGGTCCCTCCCCGACGGGTCCCTTTCCGGGGAGTCGCTCCCCGACGAGTCCCTGGCCGCCGACGTCGTCGCCGGCCGTATCGCCTCCGCGGCCTGGCAGGGCCGGGGGCGCCATCTGCGGCTGGTCAGGATCGAACTCCAGCGCAGGTCCTCGGCAGCGCTGCTGACGGTGGACCGCGCCGTCCCCTTCGACCGGCGCGCCTCCGAGATCGTCACCCACACCGCCGCCGTCCTCGAAGTGCTGCTGCGGGCCCGCCGGACCACCACGACCGTACGCCGGCTCCAGCGCGCCGCCGCCGATCTGCGGCTGGCCATCCTGCAACTGCTCATGGTGGAGGACACCGTCTCGGCGCGCCGGGTCGCCGCGGGCCTGTGGCCCGGCCTGCTCGACACCGACACGGCCGGCGTCTACGTCCTCGAGGGCCGCACCGAGGAGCGCGACGAACTCGCCGAACGGTGTGTGGAGGCGACCGGCGAACAGGCCCTGGTCGTGCGCTGCCCCGCCATGGACGCCCACGTCATCGTCGTCACGCCCCGCGAGGCCACCGGCGAGGCCCTGCGCGCACTGATCGCCGGCCGTGCCGGCACCTACCTCGGCGGCAGCACCCGGCAGAACCTCGCGTGCACCGCCACCGCCTACGGACAGGCGGTCAGCGCGCTCGCCGTCGCCCGCTTCCGCACGGACCGCACCGCGGTGTACGCCGAGCGCACCCATCCCGGACGGCTGATGGACCCGGCCGCGCTGCGGGCCTGGACCTCGGCCCTGCTGCGCCCGCTGGACACGCTCGCGCACCACACCAGCGCCGAACTGCTCGCCACCACCCGGCTGGGGCTGGAGTTCACGGCTGTCAACGCGGCCAAGATCCTCGGCGTCAGCCGCAACACCGTCCGCGCCCGGATGGAGCGCGTGGAGTCCCTGCTGGCCACGGACTTCTCCGCGCTCACCGTCCGGGCCGCCGTCCACCTGGCACTGAACACCCAGGTCGGCCTCCCGGCGGACGGGACCGCCGCGCGGCCGGCCCCCGCCCGCCTGGACGACCTGCTCACCGGGCCCGCGCTGCGCACCTGGGCCCAGGACCTGCTGGGCCGTCTGGACACCGACGCCCGCGACCTGCGCGGCAGCCTGCGCGCCTGGCTCGCCGCGGGCGGCAACGCGGAACGGGCCGCGCAGCAGATCGGCGTCCACGCCCAGACCGTACGGGAGCACGTCCGCAGCGCCGAGCCGGTACTCGAACGCCGGCTGCTGACCGCGGGCAGCGATCTGTACGAGGTCGTCCTGGCCCATCTGGTCACCGAGGAACTCGACAGGCCCGCCCTCGACCCGCGGCCCCGTCAGGAGGAAACGGGCCATCCGGACGCACTTGTGCACAGGTGAGTGCCCGGGGCCGCCCACCGGGCACGCCCGCGATTCACAACCGGTGCGTCATCCACATAGGTTCTGGGAGCCGCCGGGGCACGACCGGAACGGGGGACCGGTCGCGGCCCCGGCGCATGAGCCGTGCCCTGGCTTTTCTGCGACTTGATCCGCAGGACGGGCCCTAGCCGTGCAGCCGGACCGGGATCTCCTGCCAGCCGAAGGCGATGAACGACGGCACCTGGCGCAGCTCCCCGGCGTCGACGGCGAGCGCGAGGTCCGGGAAGCGGTCGAACAGCGCGGGCAGCGCGGTCAGGGCCTCCATCCGGGCCAGCGGCGCGCCGATGCAGCGGTGCACGCCGATACCGAACGCCAGATGGTCGTCGGCCCCGCGCGCGGCGTCGAAGGTGTCCGCGTCGGGCCCGTAGTGCGCGGGGTCCAGACCCGCGGCCGCGTACGTGGTGATGATCGCGTCGCCGGCCGGGATCGTCACGTCACCGACCTTCAGGTCCTCGACGGCGAACCGCAGCGGCAGCGAGGCGATCGACGGGTGCACCCGCAGCGTCTCGTCCACGACCGCGTCCCAGCCGGTCTCGCCCGCCCGCACCGCCGCGAGCTGCCGGGGGTCCTTCAGCAGGGCGACGACCGCGTTGCCGATGAGGTTCACGGTGGTCTCGAAGCCCGCCCCGATCACCAGCAGCAGGGTGTAGAGCAGTTCCTCGCCGGAGAGCCGGTCGCCGTCCTCGTCCCGCACCCGGATCAGCTCGGTCGTCAGGTCGTCGCCGGGGTGCTCGCTGCGGTGGGCGATGAGCGAGCCCAGGACCGTACCGATCTGCTCCTGCACGAAGGCGGCGTGCTCCGGAGTGGGGTCGGAGGTGTCCATGATGGCCGCGATGAGCCGGGCGGTGGCGTCCCGCAACTCCTCGGGCACACCGAACAGTTCGCAGATGATGCGCAGCGGCAGCGGGTGCGCGAACCACTCCTTCACATCGACGGGCCCGCCGTCCTGGCCGGCCTCGGCCAGCGCGTCGAGGAGTTCCGCCGTCACCGCCTCGACCCGGGGACGCAGCGCCTCGGTGCGCCGGTGGGTGAAGCTCGGCGCCACCAGCCTGCGCAGCCGGGTGTGGTCACCGCCGTAGGTGGAGAGCATGTTGACCACGCCCACCCAGCCCAGGATCCAGCCCCAGGCGGGGTGCTCGCCGACCTCGGGCCACAGCCGCCAGTGCAGCCGCGGGTCCTTGCTGACCCGAGGGTCGAGGATCAGCTCCTTGAGGGTGTCGTAGCCGGTCGGCGCCCAGGCGGGGATGGAGCCGGGCAGCTCCACCGGCACGATCGGGCCGAGCGCGCGCAGCCGCGCGCTCTCGGCCGGGATGTCGCTGCCGAACGGGTCGAGGGCGACGCGGTCGGTGACGCTCATGAGGGGTCTCCTGGCTGGTCGGGGGAGCGGGGGCTGAAACGGACGGGCAGCGCGGTCAGCGAGCGGTGGAAGGGGCCGGGCCGCCAGCTCAGGCGCTCGCGGGCGAGCACGGGTTCCACGTCGGGCAGCCACTGGGTGAGCCGCTCGATGGCCTCGGTCACGATGAGCAGCGTGTGCTGCCGTACCGGGCAGGTGTGCGGTCCGGCGCCCCAGGAGAGGTGGGAGGCGTCGTTCGGACGGCGCACGGAGGTCACCTCGCGCTCGGCGAAGCGGCCGAGCGCCCCGTAGGAGACGACCACCGGCACGGCGGACCGGATCCACGCCCCGTGGAACGACAGCGGCTCGACCGCGTAGTAGATGCCGTAGTTGGCCAGGGGCGTCTCGTGGTGGAGCACCTCGAGGACCGCGTCCGTCACCGGCCGGGCCCCGCTGGTGAGGGTGGAGTAGTAGAGGGGGTTGCCGAGGATCCTGGACAGCGCGTTGGACAGCAGGTTCGCGGTCGGCTCGAAACCGGCGCCGAGCGTGAGGAACACCTGCCAGGTGACCTCCTCCGCGGTCAGCCCGGCCGGATGGTCCAGCAGCCGGCTGGGCAGGTCGTCGCCGCGCCGCTCGGCCTTGGCAGCGATGAGCTCCAGCACGTACTGCGCGAACTCGGCCTCCCCCTCGACCGCCTGGGCGCCGCCCTCCATCATCTTGCCCAGACCCCGGTTCAGCCGGTCGCCCTGGCTGTCCGGCAGCCCGAACAGGTTGTTGAAGATCAGTGCCATCAGCGGCCGCGAGAAGTCCGCCACCAGATCGGCCCGGCCGTCCGGCCCGAACCGGCTCACCAGCACGTGCACCGCACGGTGCACCCGCGAGCGCAGGTCGTGCGGTTCGACGTCGTCGAAGACGTCGATGAGCGTGGTGCGGTAGCGGACATGGTCGGCGCCGTCGGCGAACAGCGCGTTGGGCCGCCACCGCATCATGCCGAGCACGGGCGAGTCGTCCGGGACCGTGTTCTCCCACGGCCGGGGGTCGTGCGAGAAGGCGGCGGTGTCGCGCAGCACCTCCAGCGCGGCCTGCCGCTCGGTGACGATGTACGCCGGTACGCCCGGCGCGAGTTCGCCCCAGCCGACCGGTCCCTGGGCGCGCAGTGCGGCGTAGTAGCGGTCGGGATCACGGGCGAAGCCGTCCTCCCACAGCCGTACGGGCGCGGAGCGGGAGAACGCCTCTTGGGCGGGGGGCAGGGTGGTCACCGGTTCTCCGGGGGGTCGCGGTCGATCAGGTGCTCGACCAGGGCGAGCAGTGCGTCGAGGGAGGAGTTCGCGTCCCGCGCGTCGCACGTCACCATCGGGGTGCCGGGCTCCAGGTCCAGGGCGGCGCGCAGCTGTTCGGGGGTGTGGTGGCGCGGGGCGTCGGGAAAGGCGTTGAAGGCGACCGCGTACGGGAGCCCGGTCTCCTCCACCAGCCCCAGCACGTCGAACGACGCGTCGATCCGCCGGCTGTCGACCAGCACCAGGGCGCCCAGCGCCCCGTACGCGATGTCGTCCCACAGCGAGCGGAACCGCTCCTGGCCGGGCGTGCCGAACAGGTACAGCACGACCCCGCCCGGCAGGCTGATCCGGCCGAAGTCGATGGCGACGGTGGTGGTCGCCTTCTCCCGTACCCCGTCGAGGTCGTCCACCTGCTCGGACGCCTGGGTGAGGTGCTCCTCGGTGTGCAGCGGCCGGATCTCCGACACCGAGTCGATGAGGGTCGTCTTGCCCACCCCGAAGGGACCCGCGACCAGGATCTTCACCAGGTCGCGGGCGGTGTCGGGCAGGTGGATGCCACTAGTGCTTGAGGGCGCGGAGGCCATCGGCCACTCTCTTCAACAGGTCGGGTTCGAACCGGTCGGCGGTCGGGATCGGCGCGCGGGCGAGCACCAGGCCCCGGTCGAGGAGTGCGGCCGTGAGCACCCGCACCGCGGAGACCGGCAGCCGCAGCAGCGCGGCCGCCTCCACCACCGTCAGCGATCCGTCCTCCAGGACGTCCAGCAGGGCGAGTTGAGCCGCCGTCAGATCCTCGGGCGCGGACTCTCCGCTGCCGGTGAGCACCGACAGCCGCTCCAGATGGGGTCGGCTGGGCCGCGCCACTCCGCCGGTCGAGAGGTACGCGGGAACCAGGGGACGGCCGCCTGGGCGGCCGGTCATGTCGGCGCGCCGCCGTCGGTCCCCCGGGGCGCGGCGGCCATCGTCTTCTCGCCCAGCCGGGCCACCTGGGAGTGGACCCGGTGGCCGAGCAGGTCGAGCCGGGCCTCCGGGTCGCCGTACGCGGCCACGCAGGTGCCGTGGTCCGTGGGCACGATCAGTACGTAGCCGTGGTCGGACTCGATCACGACCTGGCGCACCTCGGCCCGGTCCCGGTCGGCGAACGCCGCCGCGGCGGTCCGGCAGGCCCCCTGCACGGTGCTGGTGATGGCGGCCACCCGCTCCGCCGACGGCCGGGACAGCGCGTCGGTGTATCCCTTGACGAGTCCGTCCCTGGTCAGCAGCACGGCGGCCACCACGTGCGGTACCTGCAGGATCGGCTCCAGGACCCATGCCATGTCACCCGTGTCGCGGCTGGTCATCGAGCCGTTCCTCCTTCGTGGTCGGTCTGTTCGGTGTCGTCGGCCGCGAACTGCGCGGACGGGCGCGCGGCGACGGGTTCGGATACGGGTCCGGGTGCGGAGTCCCGGGCGGGACCGGGGTCCGGGGCGGGATCGGGATCCGGGCCGAGGTCCGGGGCGGATCCGGAACGTGCCGCGGCGGTGGCCGACTGGAGCGCGCCGAGCGCCGCGGCGGCCTCCTCGGGTCGGCGGGCCGGGCGGGGCGCGGTGGCCTCGGCGGCGGCGCTCACCCGCGGCCGGCGGCGGCGTTGCGGCAGTCCGCCGGTGTCCCGGGGGCCGTCCGGGGCCTCGTCGTGCTCAGGGGTGCGGTGCCCGGCCCCGGATGCCGGGGCGTCGTCGTCCGGTTCGGTCCCGTAGGTGTGGGCCGGGGCGGCGGTGGCCGGGGCGGCGGCAGGCTCCGGCCGCTGCGGGACGTGTGTGGTGCGTGGGGCGCTGGCCGCCGGCGGTCGTTCGGCCGGGTCGATGCGGCTGAGCAGATGGCTGTCGACCCGCAGCACCGCGCGCACCCCGCCGTAGGGGGAGGGCGAGGAGACGTCCACGGTCAGGTCGAACTGCCGGGTCAGCTGCCCGATCGCGGCCAGTCCCATGCGGGGCGGGTCGCCGAGGTCGGTCAGCAGGATCGGCTCGCGGCCGCCCACCAGCCGCTGGGCACGGGCGCGTTCGTCCTCGGTCATGCCCAGACCCGCGTCGTCGACCGTGACGCATACTCCGTGGTGGACGTGCTCCAGGTTCACCACGACGTCGGTGTCCGGCGCCGAGTGCCGCAGCGCGTTGTCGAGCAGTTCGGCCACGATGATGGCGGCGGGCTCGACGGCGTGCGAGACCAGCGCGGTGCCGGGCCTCAGATGGTTGTGGACCTTGACCCGGTGGTATCCGGGCACCCGCGCCTGGCCGCCGGTGACGGCGTCGACCAGGTGCGACTCCTCGCGTGCCAGGCCGACCCAGGCCCCGCACACCACCGCGGCGATCTGCGCCCGGCGCAGCGACTGCTCGTTCTCGTGGTCCAGCTGGAACAGGGTCAGGGTCAGCTCGGGGTCGTCGTAGCGCTGTTGCAGTGCGCGCAAGGCGTCCTGGAGCCGGTACAGGGCGGCCTGGATCTCCCGGGTGGCGCCGCGCATTCCAGCCTGTGCGGCCGCGTCGATCCGGGTGCGCTGCGCGGCCAGTTCGGTGCGCAGCCCGTCCAGGACGCCCTCCAGCGCGATGCCCAGCGGGGTTCCTGCGGTCTGCGTCCGCAGCGGGCCCGGGACCGTGATGTGCCGGTGGGCGGGCTGCCGGGCGGCGGCGGGCAGGCGCCGGGTCGCGAGGTGCTCGACCTCGGCGGTGAACGCGCGCGAACGACCGTCCAGCTGGGTGCGCAGGGAGGTTATCTCCAGCCGTTGTCGGTGCTGTTGGCGCCGCGACCGCAGCAACAGGCCGCCGAGGGCGAGCGCGGACAGGGTGCCTGCGGTCAGTCCGCCGGTCACGAGGTCCGGTAATTCGATCATCGAATCGGTTCCAGGGAAAGTCGGTCGGGGCAGGGTGTCCGAGCCCCGCTGTCGAGGCGCGCTCGCAGCACAGTACACACTGTCATCGACCGCTCTCGCACGGTCGAGGATCAGTTGGGCCCAAATCCCTTCGCCCTCTGTTCAGTTCTGTGCCTACTGTCTGAATTGCCTTGTCCTGACTATGAGTTGAAGTTCTGCCGGGCACTCGAGAGCGGTCGGTACCGGCCGTCATACGGCCCTCGATGTCCCTGTCGATCTGTCGATTTCCGCCCTAGACTGACAACTCTCTTACATACGGGCGTAGTTGACAGGGGGAGCCGACATGTCCGGGGACTGGTACGACGCGCGCCAGGGTGACTACGCGGTGCCTCCGATGCCGCCGATACCTCCGGCGCCACCACCCGCGCCACCCGACGGCGTCCGGGCGGTCGCGGTGGCCGTCCTCAACCTCAGCGGCCTGGGCCTCGGCTACCTGCTCGTCCGAAGACGGATCCTGGCGGCGGTCTGCTGGGCCGCGACCGCGCTACTGCTGCTCGTGGCGCTGCCTGCCGACCCGGACGGCGTCCCCGGGGCCGTGCTCGTCCTCTACGCCCTGTTCCTGCTCGCCGTCGCGGCGCACGGCGCGGTCGTGGGCCTGCGCACCCGGCCGGGGTGGCCGCTCCGCGCACCCCTCGCGCTCGCGCTGGGCCTCGTCCTGCTCGCGGCACCGGCCGGCGGCGTCGTGCTCTACGACAGCGCCCGCGACGAGGCGGTCGAGCAGATGCTCCTCGACCGGCTCGGCGAGGCCGACCGGTTGGTGACCTCGAACCGCGGGGCCCACTTCGAGAGCGCACAGGCCGACTACCGCAAGGCGCTGACCGTCTACCGAGACCTGCAGGCCGACCACCCCGGCTCACGAGCGGCCGCCGAGGTCCCCGACCGGCTGATGACCTTCTACCGGACGGTCGGCGCCCCGTACGACGCGGGCAACTACTGCGATGCGCTGGCACCGTTGAGATACCTGCGCACGGTCCCGAAGGCGATGCCCGGCACGGACCTCGGTGTCCTGGAGAACTGGCCCGACGACCGCCTGGCCACCTCGCTCTACGAGTGCGCCGCCGACGCCCTGACCTCCGGTCAGACCACCTGGCCGGACCGGTTCGGTGAACTGCTCACCACCTTCCCCGACTCGGAGCAGACGGCGAAGGTCGCACCGGCCGTCACCGCCGCCGTCGGCGCCACCGAGAAGGGCCTGCGCGGCAACGAGCCGTGCACGGCCGTCGAGAAGCTGAAGGCCCTGGCCACCCGGATCGACGATGTGCCCGCGGGGCAGGCCGGCATCGGCGACGCCCTCGACAAGGACGCCCGGCGGGCCCGCGCGGGCGCCGACGCGGGGACCTACACGTGCGGCGTCGACCAGTACAAGGACGGCGACTTCGAGGACGCGCAGGCCACGATGAACACGTACGCCACAGGCCACCGGGGCTCCGGTAAGGCCGCGATGGCGAAGAAGTTCGCCATCGCGGCGGAGGTCGCCCAGACGCTGCCCGCCGCCGGGAAGCGCGTCCCGACGAACCGCTCCGGCGGCAGCATCTCGGTCACCGTCAAGAACGACAGCCCCGACGAGATCACCGTCCTGTACACGGGCCCGGTCACCGGCAGCTTCACGCTCAAGGCCTGCGGGAGCTGCACCGTCTACCCCTTCGGCGGGACCAGCCTGCTGGGTGCCGAACCGTGCAGCGACAGCGGCAAGAAGTATCCGCAGCGCACCATCCAACTCCCCGTCGGGACGACATACTTCGTGCACCGGCCGAAGAACGACAGCACCGCCTCGGCCGGTTCGGACACGGCCAAGCTGGAGTCCGGCTACATCTACACGGAATGCGCCTACACGACGCAGGGCTTCGGGGTGACCTCATGAGCGGGCCGCACATACGCTCCTACCGCGCGTCCGACGACGACGGCGTCGCCGACGTGTGCGCCCGCACCGCGGACCTCGGCGGCGACTCCCGGCACATCTACCCCGACGAGCGGCTGATGGCGACCCTGTTCGCCACCCCGTACTGCCATCTCGAACCGGGGCTCGCGTTCATCCTCGACGACGGGCACGGTGGCGTCGGCGGCTACGTCGTCGGCACCGCCGACACCGAGCGGTTCGCCCTCGACTTCCGCGACCGCTGGATCCCGCGCGTCGCCGGCCGGTACCCGCCGCTCGCCGGACCGGCCACGACACCGACCGAGGAGATGATCGGCCTGCTGCACCGGCCCGAGCGCATGGTCCTCTCCGAACTCAAGGAATACCCGGCCCACCTGCACATCGACCTGCTCCCCGGGTTCCAGCGGCGCGGGTACGGCAGGCAGTTGATGCACACCCTCTTCGACGCCCTGCACGACAGGGGCGTCCCGGCCGTCCACCTCGGCATGGTCACGGCCAACACCGACGCCCGCGCCTTCTACGACCGGCTCGGCTTCCACGAGATCCCGGTGCCCGACCCGGGACCGCTGACCTATCTGGGCAGGACGACCGACACCCGCTGACCGCTCACCCGGACCCCGGCGCCGACCCCGGTGCCGGGACCGGCCAGGCACCCCGGGCCACCAGGTCCAGCACGAGCGCACCGATGTTCCAGGCGTCGTCCTCACCCCGGTGGTGCCGCCCCTCCAGCGGCAGTCCGGCCAGCCGCAGCGCCTGCGCCATGCCCGGCCGCCCGCGCAGCCCGTAGGCCTCGGCGAAGACCGCCTTGGCGTTGGTGTGCGTGCGCTCGGCGGGATGGCCCAACGGATACGCCACCCCCTGCGCCCGGCACTGCCGGGTGAACTGGCGCCGGTCGTAGTCACCCCAGCTCGCCCACGGCCGCACGCCCGCCGCGTACCGCTCGGACAGCATCCGGCAGGCCTCGGCGAAGCCGACCCCGCGGTCGGTCTGGGCCTGGGTGAGCCCCGTCAGCTCGGTGCAGAACGCCGAGACCGTGGACCGTACGGGCCGCACCACGATCCGGTGCCGCTGCGTGCGCTCCCGGGCGCGCAGGTCGACCACGGTGAGCCCGATCTCGATGATCTCGCTCACCGCCCCGGGCGGCGGCTGCCCGTCCCAGCAGGTCGCCTCCAGGTCGATCACGTTCAGCAGCCCGTCGGCGTCCGTGGTGTCCATGCCCTCAGACTAGGGAGCCGGCCGCGCGCGGATCATCTGGTTTTCCCGGCGGGCGTCAGTAGCGCTGCGCCTTGGCGAGCTTGGCGGTGACGTCCATGCTGACGGACTGCCTGCTGAACGCGATCGGCTCCTTCTTCGCGCCGGGCGCCAGGTTCTCGGCGCCGACGAACCGGGTCTCCACCACCTTGCCGTCCTTGTCCACGAAATCGACCTGCACCGCGTACGAGGCCTTCGCCTGGGTCTTGTTGGTGATGCGGACCAGCACCGCCAGCACGCCTCCGGTCTGCGCCTTGGGAAACCCGCTCATGGCGACCTCGGAGGTGGCGTTCCCGCTGCCCTGGACGTCCGCCAGGGCCTTCTTCGCGGTCTCGCTCGCCCGGGCGGTGTCCGCGTCCACCGAGGCCTCGAACTCCGAGGCGCGGGCGGCGGCGGAGGAGACGGCCGCGGACGCGGAGGCCTTGGCGGAGGCGACCGCGGACGACGCCGCGGACGCCAGGGCGGACGGCGGCTGGCCGGAGAACGAGCCGGTGACCGGAGCGGACGTGCCGCCCGCGGGGGTGTTCGACTGCGAACCGCCGCCACAGCCGGCGAGGGCGCCGATCACGACGGCGCAGGCGAGGGCCGCTACGGCCGGAGCCGGCCGAGGTGACCTGGCGGCGGCTCCGAAGGGGATACGGGTCATGGAAGGTGTCCTCGGCGGTGCTGGCGGAGGGGGGTCGGATCCATCGTCGGCACGCCCCGCGGGCCCCGCGACCCGGCCGCGGCCATTCGGACCGGGCGCGGCCGCTGTCGCCCCATCAGGCGGCATCTGAGATGCGGTCACCGGCCGCAGCGGTTCAGATGGGTCCCGTGCGACTACCCACGATCGCGGCGATCGGCCGCACCCGGCTGTTGGTCACCGGCCTGCTGGTCGGCGCGTGCTCACTCGTCCAACCCCTCGCTGTGGCCCGGCAGGGCGACGGCTCGTTGGAGCGGGGCGGCGCCTTCATGGGCATGGGGGTGGTGGCCCATGACGGCCAGGACGGCATCCCCCTCGAGACCAAGTCCTCGCAGAGCGAGGGGGTGGACGTCGCCAGCTACCAGGGCGACGTCGCCTGGCCGACCCTGTGGAACAGCGGGGTCAGATGGGCGTACACCAAGGCCACGGAAGGCACGTCCTACAAGAATCCGTACTTCGCCCGGCAGTACGCCGGCGCCTACGACGTCGGCATGATCCGCGGCGCGTACCACTTCGCCACCCCCGACACCAGCAGCGGCGTCAGCCAGGCGAACTACTTCGTCGACCACGGCGGCGACTGGTCCGACGACGGCAGGACACTGCCCGGTGTGCTGGACATCGAGTGGAACCCGTACGGCGACGCCTGCTTCGGCAAGTCGAAGAGCGGGATGGTCAGTTGGATCCGCGACTTCCTGAAGACCTACGAGGAGCGCACCGGCCGGGACGCCGTGATCTACACGGCGACCAGCTGGTGGACCCAGTGCACCGGCAACTACAGCGGTTTCGGGGCGAGCAACCCGCTGTGGATCGCCCGGTACGCCTCCACCGTGGGCGCCCTGCCGGCCGGCTGGTCCTCCCACACGATGTGGCAGTACACCTCGTCCGGGCCGACGGTCGGCGACCACGACAGGTTCAACGGGGGCCTGGACAAGGTGCAGGCCCTCGCCTCCGGCTGACCCGGAGTGGGGGGGGGCCCCGCCCGGGCGCGGGCGCCCCGGGGCGGCGCCCCGCACCCCCCCCCCCCCCCCCCCCCGCCGCGCCCGGCCCGGGCCACCGGGGCGACCCCAGGCCCCCCCCCCCCGCGCCCG